>JAYENG010000327.1:0-4779 GCA_034721975.1 Bacillota bacterium | reverse complement strand
CTGTACCACATGCTCCAGCTTCTATGAAATCATCCAGTTTGTCGATAGGAACATCTCTTTCAACTACTTTCATATCAAGAAAATTCTCAGCTATGTGCATCAATGAGTACTTCGTGATACTAGGTAATATCGATGGAGATTCAGGAGTAACAAATTCATTGTCACTTGTTATTCCGAAGAAATTCGCAGCTCCGACTTCTTCAATCATTGTATGCGTCATCGGGTCTAGATATATACAATCAGCGAAGCCGTTTTTAACTGCTTCATCATGAGAAAGAAGACTTCCTGCATAATTGCCGCCGACTTTTGCAGCTCCCGTTCCATATGGAGCAGCTCTATCATAACCAGAAACACTAAAATTAACAGGCGTCATTCCACCTTTGAAGTATGGACCTACAGGCATGCAGAATACACCGAACAAGTACTCTGGAGCAGGTTTCACGCCGATGTTATGACCGATTCCTATTAGATATGGTCTAAGGTATAAAGTTGCACCAGTGCCGTATGGAGGAACATAATCTTCATTGGCTTTGACCACTCTCATTACAGCTTCAATGAATTTCTCTTCTGGAACTTCCTGCATCAATATTCTTTTGGCGCTTAGATTCATTCTCTTTGAATTCTCATTAGGTCTAAATAACTGAATTGAACCGTCCTTAGTTCTATAAGCTTTTAATCCTTCAAAACATTGTTGTCCGTAATGAAGAGATGTAGATGCTTGACTGATTGTAATCTTGTCATCTGTTACAAGTTCGCCATCATCCCATTTTCCATCTTTCCAATAAGAAACATAGCTATAATCAGCTTTCATATAGTTAAAACCTAATTCATTCCAATTGATATTTACTTTACTCAAAATTATCACCATCCTCGAATATAAGTATAACATCAATTTAATAAATAAAGCCAGTATTTTAACAATTTTAATCTTGACAACATTACTGGGATATATTATACTGATTTTGAATTCCGAGTTAAACAGTTGGGATTGGGGTGAGAAAATTTGAAATTATCGACAAAAGGACGTTATGGATTAAAAGCGATGTTTGATTTAGCTATACATTTTGGAGAAGGACCTGTTTCTTTGGCAAGTATATCTGAAAGACAGGATATTTCTTTAAGTTATCTCGAACAGCTTGTGGCCACGTTAAGAAAATCTGGATTTGTAAACAGCATCAGAGGTTCCCACGGAGGATATGTGCTTAATTCAGAACCGAAAAATATAACAGTTGGTGATGTCCTTAGAGTTTTAGAAGGACAACTGGCACCGGTATCGTGCGTTAAAAACAACGAACCGGTTCATTGCGATAAATCAGGAGAATGTGTTACCAGATTCGTGTGGCAACAGATTCACGACAGCATCGAAAATGTTGTAGATTCAATTACATTACAAGATATGGTTAATGATCATTTTAATGTTAGCCAAATAAAAATTGATCGGAAAGAGGTAAATTTATGAAAAGAATATATTTAGATTACTCAGCGACAACTCCAGTGAAAAAAGAAGTGTTAGAGGAAATGATTCCTTACTTTATGGAAGAGTTCGGCAATCCTTCAAGTATTCATAAATTCGGCAGAGACGCTAAAAAACATATAAATGAAGCAAGAGAGAAAGTCGCAAAATTGATAGGTGCCAATGGAAATGAAATATATTTTACAGCGGGAGGTTCGGAGTCGGATAACTGGGCACTGAAATCAGTTGCGCGCGATATGAAAAGCAAAGGTAAAGGAAATCATATAATTACTACTAAAATAGAGCATCATGCAATACTGCATACATGCGAAGCCTTGGAAAAAGAAGGTTTCGAAGTTACGTATCTAGATGTGGATAAATACGGATTTATTGATCTGGATAATCTTAAAAATCAAATCAAGGATACAACCGTTTTGGTTTCTATCATGTTTATCAATAATGAAATAGGTACAATAGAGCCTATTTCTGAAATAGGGAAAATCACTAAAGAAAAAGGCGTGTTGTTTCATACAGATGCAGTTCAAGCTGTGGGGAATGTGCATATAGATGTAAAAGAATTGAACATAGATATGCTTTCGATGTCTTCTCATAAGATATATGGACCTAAAGGTGTAGGTGCGTTATATATTAGAAAAGGGTTGGTTCTATCGCCGTTTGTTCACGGTGGAGCTCAAGAAAAGAAAAGAAGAGCAGGTACTGAAAATGTTCCCGCCATCATGGGATTCGGCAAGGCGGCGGAGTCGGCTTATAAAAATTTGGATGAGCATATTGAAAAAGTGACATATTTAAGAGAAAAATTAAAAAACGGCATTTTAAATAATATATCACATGTTGTTTATAATGGTCACCCGGACAAGAGGCATCCTGGAAACATAAATCTTTGCTTCGAGTTCGTCGAGGGTGAAGCGATGCTTTTAAGTTTAGATATTTTAGGAATTGCGGCATCGAGCGGTTCTGCATGTACTTCTGGTTCTTTGGATCCTTCTCATGTGCTTATGGCGATCGGTCTTTCTCATGAATACACAAACGGATCATTGAGACTTACGATAGGTGATATGACGACTGAGGAAGATGTAGATTACGTTATAGAAAAAATGCCGGCAATCATCGATAGATTGAGGCAAATGTCTCCGCTGTACGAAGGAATTATTGGAGGGAACAAATAATGTATAATGAAAAGGTAATGGATCACTTTATGAATCCTAGAAATGTCGGAGAAATAGAAAACGCAAGTGGAATTGGAGAAGTTGGAAATGTCACTTGTGGAGATATAATGAAAATCTACATTTTGGTCGACGACAACGAAGTCATCACCGATATAAAATTTAAAACATTCGGTTGTGGTAGTGCGATAGCTTCATCGAGTATAGCTACAGTGATGATTAAAGGAAAAACTATTAAAGAAGCATTGAAATTGACGAACAAGGATGTTCTAGATGAATTGGGAGGACTTCCGGCAGTGAAAATTCATTGCTCGGTTTTAGCAGAGCAAGCATTGAAGTCGGCAGTGTTGGATTATGCAAACAAAACAGGAAAGCATTTTCCCGAATTAGATGATTTCAATACAGATGATGACGGTCATGATGATCACGGATTGGTTCAATTAGAATTTTAACCCTTTTTTAAAAGGGTTTCTTTATTAGGAGTGTATTAGATGTTGGATAAAAACAAGGTTGTAGTTGCGATGAGCGGTGGAGTCGATTCGACTGTAGCTGCCTATTTACTGAAAGAAAAAGGGATGCAGGTCATAGGTCTTCATATGAAAGTATCCGACGATATCGACGAGCAGGTTGAAAAAGAATTTATCGAGGTTTGCGAGAAAATGGATATACCTCACCATATTGTCGATTTAAGAGAAAAATTCAAGAAAAACGTTATAGATTATTTTATTAGAGAATATCAAAATGGGAACACACCGAATCCTTGTATTGTATGCAATAAAAAAATAAAATTCGGCTTTATGTTGGAAGAAGCAGAAAAATTGGGAGCTTATTATTTGGCGACTGGCCACTATGCTAAAATAAAAAAAGATGAAGATAAAGAATATTACATAGAAAAGGCTAAAGCTCGTGATAAAGATCAGACTTACATGTTTTATAATTTCAATCAGGAAATACTGAAACACGTATTAATGCCGCTTGGCGAATTAGATTCCAAAGAAATAGTAAGGGCGATTGCAAAGGAGATCGATATGGATCTTCATAGAAAAAAAGATTCGCAGGAAATTTGTTTTATTCCCGACGACGATTATGTGGCATTTTTAATGAAGAACGGCATAAAAAACAGGAAAGGAAAATTCGTCGATAAAGAAGATAATATATTGGGTGAGCATAGAGGAATAATAAACTACACTATCGGACAAAGAAAAGGACTTGGTGTGAGTTTTGGAAAACCTATGTATGTTGTCGATATCCAATCAAAGAGCAAAAAAGTTGTTTTAGGTGATAATGACGATTTAATGAAAAATGTTTTGATTGCAAAGAATTATAATTTTGTTTCAGAAAAATATAAAGACCATCAAAGTATCGATGTTAAAGCGAAAATAAGGTATAGCTCAAAGGAGGAAGACTGCACGGTAGAATTTCTTAGTGATTATAAATTGATGGTCACTTTCAAGAATCGACAAAGAGCGATTACTCCTGGTCAAAGCATAGTGTTCTATTGCGACGATAGAATGATTGGCGGAGGAGTTATAGAAAAACAGTACACAAATAAATAAAAGTTTGATATAATGTTAAAAATAATAAATATGTGATAATAGAGATGAGTAAATCGAAGGTAAAGAGAGAAGGGCAACAGCTGAAAACCTTTCATGTCGATTGAAGCTACTCTTGAGCATTAATCCTAAGAAGATTAACGTTGGTTTCGTTATAAACCGAGAAATTCCTCTAAAGAGACTGCTGACGCAGTAAATAGGGTGGTACCGCGGTTGCTCGCCCCTATATCATACTTTAGGGGTCTATTTATTTTAGGGAGGAAAACATATGAAAAAAATGGGATTGAATGAAATAAGAAGTTCGTTTTTAAATTATTTTGAATCAAAAGGGCATTATATCGAAAATAGCGCTCCTCTTGTTCCAAGAGATGACAAAAGCCTTTTATTGGTGAATGCAGGAATGGCTCCTTTAAAAAAGTATTTTACCGGTGTTGAAACGCCACCGAAAAGTAGAATGGCGAATTGTCAAAAATGCATTCGAACAGGTGATATCGAAAACGTCGGAATAACTGCACGTCATGCGACCTTTTTTGAGATGCTCGGAAACTTTTCGTTTGGCGATTATTTTAAAAGAGAATCTATAAAATAC
>JAYENG010000326.1:0-4839 GCA_034721975.1 Bacillota bacterium | reverse complement strand
CATGGTATGATATGTTTAAAGTTTTATAAATATGATTTAAAACAATTATATATTCTATGATGAAAATAAAAAAATGGTCGATTTCTCAATTGTTTTAAATCATATTTATAAAACTTTAAACATATCATACCATGCAGCGCCGCCATGAGCAGATTCGGATATACCTTCATTCGCAAATCCAAACTTTGAATAATAATGGACCAAATGCTCTTTGCATGTCAGTATTATTCTTTCTCTATTATCGTCAATCGCTCTATCTATAAATGCATACATCAGTTTTGCCGCATAACCTTTTCTTTGAAATTTCGGGCTTACATCGAGACCGTATATCATCAAAGTTTTTCCTTTGTCTTCATGGTACTTCATAGATGTGAAAAATTCATCTTTGATGTGTTTTTCCATTGTTGAAGCACCGTTGATGAAGCCGATTATTTCGCCATCCAATTCTGCTACTAAAAATCCACTTGGGAACACTTTTATTCTCTCTTTTAAAGCCTCTTTTGAGGCCGCTTCAGCTTCAGGAAAGCAGTCGGTTTCAATTTTATAAATCTTTTCAATATCGCGTTTCTTTGCATTTCTAATACTAAGTGTGCTCATCACAATCCCTCCATCATTTCAAATTATATCATCATTGGAAGAACATATGTATAAAAATTCAAAATAAAAAATGCAAATTTTCTTTTTAGACACGATTCGAATTGTTGTTTCCAATGGTAATCCGGGTGTTCGATTTTATCCTGATATTGTAAAGCGTTTTTTTTACAAGTATACTAAAAGAGAGTAATTGAAAATTCATATTACTGTAATTTTGGTAAAATGAAATGATAAATCAATACCGTGTCATAGTTTTTCAGTTAATGTGATTTTTTAAGATGATGATAGGATTTATAGGAAGGAGAATACTATGAAATTAGTGACAGCATCAGAAATGAAAGCGATAGAAAAAGAAGCGATAGAAAATTATGGAATTCCTAGTATTGTGTTGATGGAACATGCAGGGAAAAGTTTAGCTGAGAAGTGTTTCAAAATATTTGATGAAAATAGCCATTTAAAAAAAGCGGTGGTATTTTCAGGCAAAGGAAACAACGGTGGAGACGGGTTTGTTTGCGCACGCCATCTTACAAACAAAGGCATCGACGTAAAAGTGATATTGCTGTCCGATTCTCAGGAACTAAAAGGAGATGCGAAAATCAATTTTGATATACTTCAAAAAATAAACTCAGAAATATCATTCGTATCGAGTGAAGATTCCATTGATGTAGAAAAACTCCATTTAACCGATGCGGATATTATTATAGATGCCATATATGGAACGGGTTTTAAAGGAAAGGCTACAGGAATCGTCGGGAAAACGATTGAGATGTTGTCTGATTGCGATGGAACAATCATCAGTGTAGATCTGCCATCGGGAATTGAAGCGGATACAGGTAAAATTAACGGTCCTTGTGTGAAAGCAGATTATACATTGACATTTGGACTACCAAAAATCGGTCTGTACTTAGAACCAGGTTTTTCACATAGTGGACAAATAGAAACTGTCTATATTTCTCTTCCTAGAGAACTTCTTGATTCAGAGAATTTGAAAAAGAAATTAATAACGGATATCTGGTGTAAAGATAAACTTCCTCAAAGAAAAAGCACCGGACACAAAGGAAATTACGGTCATGTATTCATAGTCGGCGGTTCGATTGGATTGACAGGTGCTGTTGCATTATCATGTGAAGGCGCACTATCTACAGGTGCTGGTCTAGTTACGGCAGGAGTTCCTCAATCATTAAACAATATCATGGAAATAAAATTGACGGAAATAATGACTAAGCCTTTACCTGAAACGGTAAATGAATCGATTAGTCATGATGCTGCCGAATCGATATTGAATTATTCACAAAAATCCTCCGTTTTGGCGATTGGCCCCGGGATATCCACAGCTTCTTCTATAAAAAAATTATTGAAAAGAATACTTCCATCAATTCAAATTCCAGTAGTGATAGATGCCGATGGATTGAATGTGTTAGCTGAAATCATCAACGAGGATAAAGACTTTTTAAGAAATATTTCAGTGCCAGTTGTATTGACTCCTCATCCTGGTGAAATGGCAAGACTTGCTAAATTGTCTGTTGATGAAGTTCAAAATGACCGTTTGAAACATGCAGTAGAATATGCAACTGAATGGGGAGTGATACTTGTACTTAAGGGAGCAAAGACTTTGGTCGCTGGTCCAGATGGAAAAGTCTATCTCAATACGACCGGGAATCCCGGTATGGCAACAGGGGGTAGTGGAGATGTGCTGACAGGAGTCATTAGCTCTTTGATCGCTCAAGGTATGGAACCGTTGGATTCAGCTGCAGTGGGAGTGTATTTGCACGGCAGAGCAGGGGATATGGCGGCTGTAGATAAAGGGATGCACGGAATGACGGCAAAAACTATTATAGAATGGTTGCCTGAAACATTGATAGATATGATGAATATATGACATACAAGAAATATTAAGAATGATTAGGGTATTCAAATATAACATGATATTATTGATTGATAAACCATTTTTAAGGGATATCGATATTGAACAGGTTCCTTAGGTGGAATGTCTTATTTATTATAAGAGGAGTGAGTGTAAATTGGATACTTCAACATGGATAGCGATATATCTGCCGATGATTATTTTGTTTTTTATAATTTTACCTCATCAACGAGCAATTAACGATGCAGTTGTTTCTAAAACCAGAAGAAAGAAAGGTGTGGTTGTAATGACGAATGAATTGATTCAAAAATATATAGGTAAGAGATGCAAAGTATCTACAGGATCATACGGTATAAATGTGATCGGAACAATAATCGACATTAAAGAAAACTGGATTGAGGTTGAAACAAAAAAAGGGTTTGAACTTCTCAATTTGGAATTCATTCAAAACATAAAAGTGAAGTAGATATAAACATATGAAATCAAATAGAGGCAAATTGATATGTAGGGAGAAACAAATGTGAAAATGGAGGTTTTATATGGAAAATAAAAAAGCCATTGCTGTAAGCCGAATAGTAAAGGAAATAGTTGAATCACAAAGACAAATTGATTATGTGACAGAAAGACAAGATGATCTCATTAAAAGAATAGAAGCACTGCAAAAAGAACCCACAGTAGATTCATTATCACTTGAAGGTGAAAACGAGTCAAATCAAATATGGAATCAGGCAAAGCAAGAGATTAAAAAAAGACTGTCAATCACACGATATAATACTTGGTTTAAAAATCTGGAAGTTGTTGAATGTGAAAACAAAACTATGTCGCTCAAGGCAGAAAATGAATTTATTGAGAAAGCTCTTAATTTTATAACAGGTGAAGACTGGACTGTAACCTTCGTGGAAAAAGAAGACCCGTATAGATTTGATAATATATGGGAATAAAAAATTGATGAAGCTGATACTTGATCGGCTCAAAAAATACAAAAATTCGAAATGGTTTTTTCGGATTCTTGTATTTTTTTATTAAATGAGCTATTTAATTTGAAATTGATATAATTTATCGAGTATTATTAAGATGGAAGCCGATGATAAAATTTAAGATTGAAAAGGTGATGAAAACCATGACACTGATATTTGAACATTTATTTAATCATATTATACTTCAGCGAGGTTATGATTATTACATATACAAAAAGGTAAAAGAGATAGCGATTGAAAACGATAAAATAACTGCAAAAGTTATGGGGTCAGATGAGTATTCAGTTGAGGTTGTAATCGAGAACAAGCAGATAAAAGAAATGCATTGCGATTGTCCATATTTCGATGGAGGAAACAATTGCAAACACATCGCTGCTGTTCTCTATATGGTTAGATCAACTGAAAGCACGCAGATTGAAAAGGTTGAAGATGACAGTATTATAAATTTATTAGATAGCTTGAGTCATGAAGAGCTGTACCGATTTTTAAAAGAAGAGTTGCAAACCAATCATGATTTGAAGTTTAAATTCAAATCGAAATATGATAAAAGCAAAGACAATAAAACCGTCTCTTGGCATCTAAACCATATCGATTCGATAATTGACAATCATCTAGGATATGATAATTTCATCAACTACAATGATGCTTCTGACTTTGAAATGGATATGGACCGAGTTATTGAAGGCATCAGCGACTTGGTTGAGAATGAACAATATCATGTTGCATTTGAGATGATCAGGCATACAATTAATAGTCTGAATAATCTTGATATTGATGATAGTCTAGGAACGACAGCAAATATAATGAGAGAATTAGTTGAAATACTTTGTGGAATAATCGATGAAACAAGTGGTGAAATTTATGAACAGATTTTCCAGTGGTTGCTAGAAATAGTAAGTGGAAGTACATTGGATTGGATGGAAGATGAACTGATAGAGGTGTTGATGGAGTATTATAATGAAGAGGATAAAATCGCAAAAAAAATTAAAACTGTCAATCGAATTATATCTAGCATGAAAGTTACAGAAAGCTGGTCTAGTAAATATGAATTGTCCAAATGGGTGGCTAATAAATATATTTTGCTAAATGAAGCAGGTAATCATGATGAAGAAATCAATCAGCTGTTTCATGATTACGCATATTTAAGCAGCATCAGGGATATTCTGATTGAAAATCGCTTAAAAAACAAAGAGTATCAAGAAGCGATAGATCTTTTGATGGAAGGAAAGGACATCTACTCGGGTAGTGCGGGAATTGTCAATGATTACAGCGATAAACTCATCGATATATATAGGATTACCAATAGAGAAAAGGAACTTTTTGAAGAAAGTGAAAAGAGACTATTTGAATATTCATTAAATTCGATGGAAGCCTATTTAGGTTATAAAAAACTTTATGATGAAA
>JAYENG010000325.1:0-4845 GCA_034721975.1 Bacillota bacterium | reverse complement strand
TAACGTAGCTAATTGAATAGCTCAGTCTAGTCAATATGGGCTTTTCTTGCTACAAGCCCCTTCCTCAAAAATGCATTAGCATTTTAGGTGGGGGTTATTGACATATTCTATATCGCCATTATAAATCATATCACAGCAAATACAATGCTTGAACTACAGAGCCAGAAGAAAAAAACATTTTTTTAATCTTAACCTTTTCAAAATGGATAAAAACAATCCAAAAATCAGAATAATGCTAAATGCAGTATTCTTTTGGGCATATCTTTTTTTATCTCCGTGATGCATATCAATTATACATTTTCAATTGAATTATACCATAATAAAAAGGTATATTATGAATCGTCGGATATCTATCCATATTTATAGTTAAAAAGTATTACCATTGACAAACATTTCAAATTTGTCTTTTAAGGTTCATTGGTGTAGTATGAATAAGGTTTGAAAATACAGATAGAAAAGAGATCGACATGGTAGAAAAATTGAAAAACATGAGAAAAGAATTGCAGTTATACTTGTTGATTTTGGCTTTTGGTGCTTTAGGAAGCGCATTGATCAGCAATGTTCTATCGAATTATCTAAAAGAAGTTTACGATATCACCGCCTTTCAGAGAGGGGCCATTGAATTCCCCCGTGAACTCCCTGGTCTATTCAGCATTCTGATTGTCAGCGCCTTGGCAAGATTCACAGATATCCGCATCGCCATCTTCGCACAGATCATAGCGGCTATAGGTGTTTTGTTATTGGGACTCTTTACACCTATATACGGCATCATGTTGTTTCTTATTTTTATCAACAGCATGGGAGCACACCTTTTTATGCCCATGCGTCAAAGCATAGGCATCGACCTGGTTCAAGACGGTCAATACGGTAAACGGCTGGGTCAGTTCAATGGAACAACGACGGCCTTTAAGATGATTGGAGCCATTATTGTATTCTTAGGCTTTCGTTATGGTGCTTTAAGCTTTGATACACCAGTCAAATGGATTTTTGTATTGGCAGCATTGGCTTTATTTATCTCGATGATCTTGCTGATTATCCTCGACAAAAGAATCAATGATCTGGAGAGTCATCCAGCAAAAGCTAAATTCATCTTCAGAAAAGAATATAAATTCTACTATACCCTCGTAGTTATGTTCGGAGTTCAAAAACAGATTATGTTGGTCTACGGTCCTTGGGTTTTGATCGACCTTTTAGATAAGAAAGTCGAAACCTTGGCGATTCTGGCAATCATCGCCTATTTTATCGGAATCTTCTTCATTCCAGCCATCGGTCGCTGGGTAGATCGCTTCGGTATTCGAAAGATGATGTTTGTTGATGCTCTATCATTTATTGTTATCTATGCACTTTACGGTATGCTAAGCGGCGGTTATGCTACAGGTACCATAGCCAAAGTGGGACTGCCGGTATTCTTGGCCTACGGACTTTTCATCATCGACCGGATGTCAACTCAGATGGGACTTATCAGAACAGTCTATCTGAAACGCATAGTCGTCGATTCGAAAGATATCACCCCGACTATATCCTTAGGCATAACTATGGACCACTTTGTATCCATCGTGGCTGCCTTTATGGGAGGCATCATATGGATAAGTTGGGGACCACAGTATATCTTCTATATGGTTTCTGCCCTGTCACTGGTAAATTTATACGTCGCCTTCAGTGTCGACTTGGATGCATAAAAATGAACCAAATGGCAATGTCAATAACTTAAGCTCATTAAACATATTCAATTTCTTGTAAGATAATTGGATATGTTTAATTTTATTTTTGGACATCAAAATGAAACCAGGTGTAATCTATAACTGTTAATACTTCTTTTTCTTCACCGGGTCGAAGTCTGCATCTTAATTGCTGCAATAATATTATCTTTTTAAGTCTCTTTTGCAACTTCCAATTTCTTTTCTACTCGAACCGATATCTCTACAATCGCCTCTTATTTATAGTCTCCATGATACCATACGTCTTTTATCAGCTTTTTAAAACCTAGATGAGTATAAAAAGACTTAAGTTTTACATTGTACTCTTCTAGCTCCTCAGATTCTTCTTTCAGAAATGCAAAAGGTTTTACTACAAACAATACACCTATGTCTGAATGCTCCGAAAGCAAATATTCCATCATCAATGTACCTAATCCTATATTTTGATATTTTTCATATATTTCAATTTTTTCAATATGGTAAAATGTATTGATACAATACTTTTTATGCAAATATCCATCTTCACCCAAGAAATAATAAAATATATCGTATGTGTCCTGATCTACCGAATCAATCATGTCAAGAAAGAAATACATTTCTCCTGTCACCCTATCAAATGTGTTAAATACTCTATAATCTACATACCCAACAGTATCTAAAGGTTCCATATTTTCATCACAATACAGTAACGAAACTCGTACAGTGTAAGATTTTTCACTCGGATCTTGGACAATAAAATACTCATCTATTCCAACTTCATATTCTGTTCGGATTTTCAACTTCCACGTTTCAATATTACTCTTATTAATATTTTCAATTAACTTCGGAATATTATTTTTCATTGCTACCTCCTTTTGCAACTTCCAATTTCTTTTCTACTCGAACCGATATCTCTATAATCGCCTCTTATTTATAGTCTCCATGATACCATGCGTCTTTTATCAGCTCTTTAAAACTTTGTTTTATTTTGACATTAATATTTTAATTAAGGTGTGCTGGAATTTACGTTTACATATAACTGATCCATCTCACGTTTTATCCCTATCTATCATTTATTCGTAGACAAATTCTCCTGAACAATATTCTTACCTTTCGTTTTGAGTTCAAGAGCTTTTACTAATCTAATGCCTACTATTTTTGCTTCACTTACTATTTTCTCATCTTGAATTGCCTTATCAGCTTCAAAATAACCAAAGCCCTTTATCCCCTTACTTACTCTTATATGTAAGTCTGTCATAACTTTGTTTAAAGTCTCATAAGCATAACCCATCATAGATTCATCATGCTGCTCACATACTGCTATTGGTATTCCCCATTTCCCTTGATCTTCAAACTCGCTCACCCATATTGTTCTATCATCATCTGGATAAAGAATAAGACTATAACATCTATCAATGAAAATCTTCATGTCTCCTGATACATTATACCAATACGTTGGTGAGCCCATTACAACTCCATCTGCCTCTTGAATTAATGAAATAATTTTATTAAAGTCATCATTAATTACACATTTAAATGAATCTTTGCAACCCTCGCAACCAGTACAAGGCTTAATTTTATAATCTCCTAAATAAATCAGCTGTATATCTGCTCCATTTTTCTCTGCACTTTTTAGAATCTCATTCACTATATTAAATGTATTTCCGTGTTTTCTCCTACTTCCAACTATTCCTAAAACTTTCATTTTTCCTCCTAGGACAAAAATATTATTATTGCAAAAGAACAAGCACCTACTACAATTAAATTAGTTCTTCCATTTGAGCAACCAGTTTTCCAAACAGTTTTAAAGCTTCATCCACGGGTTTTCCAGTGGATATATCCGCCCCTGCATCTTTCAAGACATCAATCGGGTCTTTACTATTGCCTGCTGATAAGAATCCCTTATAGCGTTTTACCGCTTCTTCACCCTCATTGAGGATTTGATCAGCTAGTGCGATAGCTGTTGAAAATCCAGTGCTATACTGAAAAACATAAAAATTATAATAAAAATGAGGTATCCTTGACCATTCCAATGCGATTTCATCGTCAATCACCATATCTGGTCCAAAGTACTTCTCGTTCAACTTTCGGTACTCTTCTTTAAACACATCTGTCGTCAGTGCTTCACCGTTTTCATATTTTCTATGAATCAAGAGTTCAAACTCTGCGAACATAGTCTGTCTGAACAATGTCCCCCGGAACATCTCAAGATAATGATTAAGGATATAAAGCTTTTTATTTGGATCTTTTTCTGTTTTCAGAAGATAATCGTTCAATAAGGCTTCATTGCAAGTCGATGCAACTTCAGCCACGAATATGCTGTAATTCCCATAAACATATTCCTGATGTTTTCTTGTATAATGGCTGTGCATCGAATGTCCCATTTCATGAGCCAATGTATACATGTTATCCAAGGTTTCATAATAATTGAGCAAAATAAACGGATTAGAATCATAGGTTCCGAAAGAATATGCTCCGGATCGTTTCCCCTCGTTCTCATAAACATCGATCCATCCCGATTCATAAGCCGACTTCACAACTTCGACATAATCATCCCCGAGGACTTCCAATGCCTTTAAGACAGTATTTTGACTTTCTTCATAAGGAATCTTGAATTCAACTTCTTCGACAATAGGAGTATAGACATCATACATATGGAGTTCTTCCACTTTGAGTCTCTTTTTTCTCAAAGCCATATAACGATGGAAATCCGGTAATGCTTTATGAACCGATTTGATCAGATTTTCATAAACACTTATCGGTATATTGTTCTCGAACAGAGCTGCTTCAATAGCGCTGTTGAAATTCCTTGTTTTTGCATAAAATACATTCTTTTTGATTTCAGACTGCAAAACCATCCCTAAACCATTCTTATGATTCTCATAAACGCTGTAATACGCCTTAAAAGCACGCTCTCTCAAGTTGCGATTCGACGATTCCAATGTCGGAATGAAGTTTCCGTGAGAAAGCGTCAAATCTTCCCCATTTGAATCCTTGATGGTTGGAAACTTGAAATCTGCATTACTCAGCATTCCAAATATATTATAAGGGCTAGATGCCATTTCCATAGTGTCAGCCAAAAGTTTCTCTTCTTTCTCACTCAATGTATGAGGTTTACTTCTCAAAATGTCCTTAAAGTACTTCTTATAGAGCTTCAGTCCTTCATTTT
>JAYENG010000324.1:0-4851 GCA_034721975.1 Bacillota bacterium | reverse complement strand
TGATTTCAATATCTACATCTTCCAACTCTTTTTCTAACTTCTCAATCTCTTTTTTTACTCCCTTTGCAACTTTAACAGTATTTGAATCTGTCTGTTTAGAAAGATTCAGTCCGATTGAAACTTCACCATTATACCTATTGATATTTGTAATGTCCTCTGTTGTCAATTCAACACTTGCAACGTCTTTTAACCTTATGACGCTACCGTTGTTCAATAAAATAGGTAAATTTGAAATTTCTTCAACAGATTCGAATTCTCCTACTATTCTAAGAGGAATACTTTTATCTCCTCTTTCGACTACGCCGGACGGCAAATTTAAATTCTCAGAAATTAAAATGCTCTTCAGTTGATTAAAAGACAAATTGTAGGTATTCAGTGCAAGTTGATCTATCTCGACTACAACTTCTTTACTGAGACCTCCTGAAGTGTTTACAGATGCAATTCCTTCAATTCTTTCAAGTCTAGAGAGAATTTTATCCTCGACGATAATCTGAGTCTCGTCAAGAGTTCCATCCGAATTGACGCTTAATGTCATAATCGGCATTGCGTTCGGATCAATTTTAAAAACTCTTGGAGATGAGGTATCATCAGGAAGAAATCCCTTCACCATATCTATTTTTTCTCTCATTTCAAGAGCTGCACTTTCCATATCTGTTCCAAAATCAAATTGTAATATGACCAGAGAGTTCCCTTCGGATGATTGAGACATGACATCCTCAAGACCGCTTACCGTCGCCAGCGCTCCCTCTAAAGGTCTAGTCACGAGATTTTCTATCTCCTGTGGTCCCGCCCCGCTATATGGTGTAGAGACAATAGCTACAGGTACATTGATTTCTGGATATAAATCAACTGATAAATTCAACAAACTTACTGCACCTAATATAATAACTATCAACGTTATCATAACAACTGTAACGGGACGTCTTATCGATAAATTTGATATTTTCACTTTATTGCCCCCTTACAACTTTAATTGTAGAATCCTCTTTTATAAAATTTTGTCCTTTTACTACTACAAAATCATCTTCAATTAAACCAGAGATAATTTCAATCACTTCTCCATTGTCATCGCCTACTTCAACCGCTATCTTTACCGGTTTATTTTGATTTACCACATAAACGAAATTCGTTTCCTCGAACAGCACCGAATCGATAGGAAGCAAGAATATTTTTTCATTGGAAAGCTCAACATTTACAAATACCTTCATCCCTGGATATATAGCCTTGTTTACATTTGAAAGTTTTAAACTTCCGGTATACATATTCTTTCTTGGATCTTTCTGTGGATTCACCCAATCTACTGTAGATTCTACAAAACCATCGATTGACGGTATTTCAACATCGACATTCATTCCTGGTTTTACCACATCGATTTTCCCTTCTGGAATATCGAATTTCACTTCTAAATTCTCCATATTTAAAACTGTAATCGTATTTTGTGATGAAACTAAATTTTTCTCCGAAATATTGATATCGCTTACTATACCATTAGCCGGTGCAACCAAATTCAATTCATCTAAATTTTCCAACGTTTTTTCGTAAGCAAATTTTGCTTGGTTGAGCTGATCTCTTAACAGTTTTAATTGATTATCCGATGAACGGAGTTTTGCTGCGTCATATTCGCTCTTGCTTACAGCTCCGGCTTCATATAATACTTTTATCTTTTCAAAATTATCAACTGCATTCAAATAAGATTCATATTGTGCATTATAGCTGCTTTTGGCCAACTCATATTGCAGTCTTGAACTTTCAATCTGATCGGATGTATTATCACTAGCCAAGATTGCCAAAACTTGACCTTCTTCGACATAATCGCCGACCTTCACCAGTATATCCAAAGCTTCTTCAGCGCTTATAAGCATAGGTGTAACAATAGCCAACTCTTCTGAGGATACTTCTCCAGCAAAAATTAAAGTCTTCGATATATTTCCTTCTTTAGGCTGCATTACCTCGACAGGCACATAAAGTTCTTCTGTAACAACTTCTCCTGTCTTACTGCTGCAACCACTCACAATCAACACAATTGCCATAATCATAAATAATATTTTTTTCATTCCATTTCCCCCTGACTGACTGGTCGGTTCTATTATAATAAAAAAAAAACCTTTTTTCAAGAAATTTAGATAAAAACAACCTTACCAAAATAATTGTAATATTATGGCAAGGTTGTTATACACTTTATATTATTTGTTTTTCTTTTTCTGCTCTATTGTTCCTAGACTACCATCAATCGTTATCCAATCTCCAGTCTTGAACATATCAGTTGCACCTGAAACTCCAACTACAGCAGGAAGTCCATATTCTCTTGCAACTACACTGCCATGGGTCATCAAACCACCGACTTCAGTTATAAGCCCCTCGATCTGATTGAAAACAGGAGTCCAACCCGGATCTGTAAACTTGGTTACTAATATTTTCCCTTTTGCATCCACTACATCTTCGATTTTATCGGCCACCAGCACTTCACCGTAGTGTTTCCCGGAAGACGCACCTGTTCCTATGATCATTCCATCTTTGATCACCGCTTTTTTATAGTAACATTTTCCATCAGCAGTCATCACTTTTGGAAAAGGCATTGTTTTTTGTCTTTCATATTCTTTTTTTCTAGAAGAAATCAAATCTTTATAAGAATCTCTCGATTCCTTTATTTCATTTTTATAAAGATAAAAAATATCCTTTTTGTTCTCCAATCTTCCTTCTTCTACAAACATTTCACCGATATCCAAATACGTTTCTTTGACCAACCAAAACACCTTGCTGATTGCATGTTTCGGATGCTCCCTTAAAGACATGAAACTTCTAAAAGCTCCAATCAATCTATCTTTTTCAATATCTTCTTCTTGATAACCAAGAGCACGTTTTTTCATCTCTTGGAATTTCTTTTTACTGTTTCCCACCAGACCGGATTTATATTGTGAAAAAATCAAGGAGTGAAAAACTTCTTTGTTTTCACAATATCTATCGCTTCCTAGGTCTATCTCTGCTACACCTCTGAATCCAAATTTCTCTATGAAACCATCATATATTTCAGCAAATTCAACATCTTCTTTGAGAATATCATCAATCTCAGCAGCAGTCGACATATTATCATGATGGGTAAGCATATAATCAGAGAGTTTTTCAATGGAAAGCCCCATCTCGGTGGATAAATTGCCTTCTACGCCTTTTTCAACAACTTCAAGAACTTCTATTCCATATCTCTTGATAATCTCCATACGGCCCATCATGCCGGCCATTATATTAGGCATCAATGTATCAAACAAGTTTACTAACAATTCACTGATGGTTTTATCGATTATATCGAGTTTTGCCAAGTATTCATTTTCTCGTTCTAATTTTTCTTTTAATTCTTTATCGATATTGAAAACAAATTCATCAGCATCAAGAGCATATTTTTTGTAATTTTTACTTCCAAGTCTAAATTTTGCTTTTATCAACTTCGGCAATACAAATCCAACAGCCTTCAATAAAACTGACAAATCTTTGAACAATGAATTTTCTTTCAATTGAATGTTTTTCAAAATATCTTTTATCTCAACATCTATATAAGTCGTTCCTTTTATATATGTTTTCCTTAAAAATCTATTGCTTACCAAAGCATCGACATCGGAATATAAATATCCATTCGCTTCTTCTAAAAAAGATTCGCTGAAATATTTCTTGATTCTAGCCAAATCTTTTAGATTGCCACTCCCAAGTGGAGTAAGCGGATTCACCATAACCTGAACGGCATTGAAAGATATCAAAATATCATCTTTCGGCAAATTATCTATAGAAGGCCAAAGAGTCGTAATCGGACGGCTTTGTAAAATGAATATTTCATCATTCTTAATCGCGAATTCAATGTCTTGTGGTTTCCCATATGCATTTTCAATAGCCATAGCCATATCAAGGACTTTTAAACACATTTCATATTTGAGTGAAGGTTCTTCATCAAAGATGGATTTATCAATCAAATTATCATTTTCTATCACTAATTTTTTATCTTTGACACTTGAGTTTACATCGATTATCTCTTTTTTAAATTTATCCATTAAATATTTATCTGTATTCACCAGACCCGAAACAATATTTTCACCTAAACCGTATATCGCCTCGATATATAGCTGATTACGATCAGAATTAACAGGATTCACTGTAAATATCACTCCTGACAAATCCGCTTCAACCATTTCCTCGATAACAACTCCGAAATATTCAGATTTTGCAGTTTCACCTAAGTAATTCAAAACCCTTGTGTTGTTTTGAGAATCAAAAACTTTTACTATGCTTTCTTCCAATTTATTATAATTCACACCTAAAACAGTTTCAAATTGACCCGCAAAGGAATAATCTTCACTATCTTCAATTGTAGAACTAGACCTGACGGAATAAAGTTTATCCTGTTTAAGATGCTTTTTAATTTCCTTTATATCATAATCTTCTCTATCTTTCATCCCGATAGCAACACCACCAGGAACATTAAATTTTTTCGATAATAAAAAACCTAGATTTGCAGCTTTTCCGCCAAATATGTTTTTATCAGAAATTCTTACATCAACTAATCTTTTAATTTGCATCGATATCACCTCCAAGACTATATTACCAAAATTCATTCTGTATTAATATCGAATTTCAATTACGCCGTGCTTTTTAATGATACAACTGATGAAAAGTTTAAAATTCTCAACTCTCGATATTCAATTTAATAAAATCAACAACAGCCCTTTTTAAATGGGCTGTTGTGTTTAAGATGTTTTATTTTTAAATGCTTAATTGTATAATGAAGTTGAACTAGTAAAAAAAAATCCATAATGGGTCAAACTGTATTATAATTGTATCGTTAAAAACAATATTATATACAGGAGATGA
>JAYENG010000323.1:0-4927 GCA_034721975.1 Bacillota bacterium | reverse complement strand
GCAGTTACAAATTCATCAGGATTTAGTTGAATTAGATTAACAATAGCAATCCCTCTTGCAGTTCTAGTGCTTTCAGGAATTTTATAAGATTTTTTCTTATAAACTCTACCTTGATTAGTAAAATATAAAATATCCGCATGTGTTGAAGTATTGAAAATATTTATCACGACATCTTCATCTCTTGTAGAAAGACCTGTTTTACCTCTTCCACCTCGGTTTTGAGATTGATAAGTATCTTGAGGAACTCTCTTTATATACCCTCTCTGAGTCATAGTTATTGTAACTTCTTTTTCCTCAATTAAATCATCCATTTCAAAATCTTCATCACTTAATATAATTTGAGTTTTTCTCTCGTCACCATATTTATTTTTAATGTCAATCAAATCATCTTTAATAATATTCATTAAAATTGTCTCATCAGCTAAAATCTTACTGAACCAGTCTATTTTATCCAATAATTCCTTGTATTCACTTTCTATTTTATCTCTCTCTAGTCCTGTAAGACGCTGCAATTTCATATCTAAAATTGCTTTTGCTTGAACTTCAGATAACATAAATTCACTTACTAAAGCATCTTTAGCAATGTTTGTATCTAATGAACCTCTAATTACTTTAATAATCCTATCAATATTATCAAGAGCGATACGATAACCTTCTAAAATATGTGATCTTTCCTTCGCCTTATTTAAATCATATATTGTTTTTCTTGTCTCTATTACTTTTTGATGTTCAATATAATGATTTATTAATTCATATAAATTTAAAATTTTAGGTTCGCCATTAACTAAAGCAATGCTTATCATTGAAAAAGTAGATTGCAATTGTGTGTGTTTATAAAGTTTATTTAGAAAAACGTTTGGATTTACGTCTCTTCTAAGTTCAATTACAACCCTAATTCCTTCGCGATTACTTTCATCTCTAAGGTCAGTAATTCCATCTAATTTTTTATTCCTTACCAGATTTGCAATATTTTCCAATAATTTCGACTTGTTTGTCTGATAAGGAATTTCAGTTACGATGATTTTATTTTTTCCATTCTTCATATCTTCAATATGAGCTTTAGAACGAATAATAGCTTTACCTCTTCCGCTTCGGTAAGCCTGTCTAACATTCTCTATTCCTAAAATAGATGCACCTGTTGGAAAATCCGGTCCACTTACAATGTTTATTAAATCTTCAATATCAATATCTTTATTTTCTATCATATACACTATCGCATCAATTATTTCACAAAGATTATGTGGAGGTATACTAGTAGCCATACCAACCGCAATACCATTTGACCCATTAACTAGTAAATTTGGAAATCTACAAGGAAGTACACTTGGTTCTTTTAAAGAATCATCAAAGTTAGGTGCAAAATCCACAGTGTCTTTATTTATATCTCTCAGTAATTCAGATGCTAATTTTGTCATTCTTGCTTCTGTATAACGCATTGCTGCAGCGCTATCTCCATCTATAGAGCCGAAATTTCCATGTCCATCAATCAACTCGTATCTTATAGAAAAGTCTTGTGCCATCCTTACCATCGCATTATAAACCGATTGATCTCCATGGGGGTGATACTTACCAAGTACGTCTCCGACAATACGAGCTGATTTTCTATGCGGTTTTTCATGAGTAAAATTTAATTCATTCATTGAATAAAGTATTCGTCTATGTACAGGTTTTAATCCATCTCTTACATCTGGTAAAGCCCTCGATACAATAACACTCATAGCATAATCAATATAAGATTTTTTCATTTCTTCATTTATATTTACATCTATAATTTTATCTTTAATCTCATTCATCATTTTCACCTATATATCTAAATTTCTGACTTTTTTAGCATTCTTTTCAATAAATTCTCTTCTTGGTTCTACTTTTTCACCCATCAATGTGCAGAAAATCAAATCAGCTTCAATAGCATCATCTATATTCACCTTCAGCAAAGTTCTTTGCTCAGGATCCATAGTTGTTTCCCATAATTGTTCAGGATCCATTTCTCCAAGTCCCTTGTATCTTTGAATATCATTTTTACCATCTCTTCCAATTTCATCAAGAATTTTACTAAGTTGCTTATCGTTATATGCATAGTATATTGACTTATTTCTTTTTATTTTGTATAGAGGAGGTTGAGCAATATAAATATAACCTTCTTCTACAAGTGGTCTCATATACCTAAACAAAAATGTTAAAAGTAATGTCCTTATATGAGAACCATCTACATCCGCATCGGTCATTATTATAATTTTATGATATCTGGCACTGTTTATATTAAATTCATCACCTATACCTGCACCAAAAGCTGTTATCATTGCTCTTATCTCAGTTGAATTGAAAATTTTAGGAAAATTTGCTTTTTCAACATTCATAATTTTACCTCTTAAAGGTAAAATCGCTTGAGTTTTTCTATCTCTTCCTTGTTTTGCACTACCTCCCGCAGAATCCCCCTCGACTAAATAAATTTCACTGAGTAAGGGATCTTTTTCAGAACAATCTGATAATTTTCCAGGTAATGTCAATCCATCTAAAAGACCTTTTCTTCTTGTTAAATCTCTAGCTTTCCTTGCAGCTTCTCTTGCTTTTGAAGATCTTATACACTTTTCTAGTATGATTTTACTTTCATTAGGATTTTCTTCTAAAAACGCCTGGAATATTTCATTTGAAATTGATTCTACTATTCTTCTAACTTCACTATTTCCAAGTTTAGTTTTAGTTTGTCCTTCAAATTGTGGATTTTCAAGTTTTACTGAAATTATTGCAGTTAGCCCTTCTCTTACATCTTCACCGGTAAGATTATTATCTTTTTCTTTTAAAATATTCAATTTTCTTGCATAATCGTTAATAACACGGGTTAATGAACTCTTGAATCCTACAAGATGAACTCCACCTTCGTGAGTATTTATATTATTTGCAAATGTATAAATATTTTCAGAATAAGCTTCAGTATATTGAATAGCAATTTCTACTGAACTCCCATCTTTTTCTGACTCACCATATATGACACTATCTTGGATTTTTTTTCTGTTTTTATTAAGATATCTAACAAATTCTTTTATACCTCCTTCATAATGATATTCGTTGCTTATATCATTTCTTTCATCAGTAAGTATTATTCTTATCCCTTTATTCAAAAATGCTAATTCTCTTAGTCTATTTGCCAAAATTTCATATTCAAATTCCAAATTTTCAAATATTTGATAATCTGGTTTAAATATTGTTTTTGATCCAGTATAATCAGATTCACCAACTATATTTAACTCTTTAGTTGTTTTACCCCTTGAAAATTCAATTCTATACAATTTATTATTTCTTTTGATCTCAACTATAAAATATTCAGACAATGCATTTACAACAGAAGCACCTACTCCATGAAGACCACCAGAAACTTTGTAGCCCCCTCCTCCAAATTTACCACCAGCATGTAAAACAGTATGAATTATTTCCACTGCCGGTTTTTTCATTTTAGTATGCATATCAACTGGCATACCTCTACCATTATCTTCTACAGTTATTGAATTGTCTTTTTTAATAACAACTTTAATAATATCACAAAACCCTGCCAATGCTTCATCAATACTATTATCTACTATTTCATAAACAAGATGATGAAGTCCTCTTGAACTGGTAGTACCAATATACATTCCTGGTCTTTTTCTTACAGGATCTAATCCTTCAAGTACTTGTATTTTATCTGCATTATAATCTGCACTAAAGCTATTAGGCAATTTTATTTCCTCCTAATTGTTCCATTTTCTACAATATAGATAGATGAATCAATCAATATATCCTCATTAATTCCATCTAAATCTGTTGTAGTCACAAAAGTTTGTATTTTATCAATGAATTTTAGAAGTAAATTTTTTCTTTTTTTATCCAATTCAGAAAAAACATCATCTAAAATTAAAACCGGTATTTCATCTAATTTGTTAATAACTAAATTTAAAACACCTAATATCAATGAAAGTGTTGCAGTTCTTATTTGTCCTTGAGAACCATATATTTTTAAATCTTTATCATTTATCATTATACTTAAATCATCTCTGTGAGGACCTATGTTTGTATATTTATAATTTAAATCTCTTTCTAAACTATTTTTTAACAAATTTATAAACTTCTCTTTTATTTTATCATATTCTATTGCTTTTTTACCTAATACTGATGAATCATATTCAATAATAAGATTTTCTTTTTTGTCAGATAATAAACTATGTATTTTTTTTATTTCTTTATTTAAATCATTGATCATTTCTTTTCTTTTTATCATTATTTTAGTACCATATTGTGCTAATTGTTCATTTAAAGTTTCAATATATATTATATCAATATTATTTGAATTTGTTTTTTTAAGATAATTATTTCTTTGTTCTAAAACTTTATAATAATCTATAAGATTTATATAATAACTTTTACTTATTTGTGAAATTTCACGATCAATAAATTTTCTTCTAACAGAAGGACCATCTTTAATTATTTTTAAATCATCTGGAGAAAATACAATTGCATTAAAATGTCCCAATAATTCAGATGTTTTTGCTATTGGAACACTATTTATTTTTATTTCTTTTTTTTTTTATTAGTCAATTTGACTTCAATTTTTTTTAATCCATAATTACTATCGAATTGAACACTAAAATATGAATTTTCTTCATTGTAATTAATTAATTGTATATCTTTACTATTTCTAAAAGATTTACCATAACTTACATAGTATATCGACTCAATAATATTTGTTTTTCCTTGAGCATTATTTCCTATTATAAAATTTAGATTATTATTAAATTCAATTTCTTGTTTTCTATAATTTCTAAAATTCAAACTTTGATAAAGTAATTCAATTATACTTTTTTGTATTTTTAGAGTAAGGTTTTTCATTTATCTTTATTAAATATCATTAAAATGATATTATAAAATTATAGAATGAACATTTATTTTAGTATAA
>JAYENG010000322.1:0-4943 GCA_034721975.1 Bacillota bacterium | reverse complement strand
TATAAAAACAACTTTTGATATTCCAAAGAGAAAAATCTCTTTGATAACCAACAAAAAAACTCCTCTCAATCAAGCAGCCCGGGCATTTATTTCAATAGTTTATTCATACAAAAAATAAAAAAAAAAAGAGCATTCTATTAGAATGCTTTTCTTGATTAACTACATGTACCGCCGCATGAACTGCAGTCGGCCGGTTCTTGTTCAGTTGGAGCAACTAAGTATCCTCCACCTAAAAACTCAACTTTGAAATCACCAAATTGTTCAAATATCATATTTTCCATAACAAATGAAATATCTTCGTAAACGAGACTTTTGTCATCTTCCTTTAACTCATCCAGAGCTAAACCAAAACTTGGACCCGCTCAGCCCATTCCAGAAACAAATATTCTTACGTTTTTCGGTTGTTCAGAATGAACCTCAATTATTTTTTTAATTTCATTTATCGTTTCAGCATTTGAATAAATTTTCAATCGAAATACCTCCTATTTCCTAAACTCGTTATAGTATAAATCAAATCATTTTAATTGTAAAGTATTTTCATTAATATTCATCTTAATATTAAGTTTTACTATTTTTATATTCTAATAAATTATTTTTTTTAAAAATTTTTCTTTCATTTATTTCAAAAATATAATAGAATATAGTTAGTAAGTTAATTAAATTGGTTTACTTCATCTGAATCCCTACTAATATGGCATTGTAAAAGAGCATTTGTTGAAATGTTCTTTTGCATTTTTTGATGACTTTCAACTATTATTGAAAATAAATAGCGACAATGATATTACCCTTGTTTTCTGTTGATTTCATTTTCTAAAACTTCAATGGGAACAATTTCTTTACCGTTATCGACCGAGAAATCAATTTCTGCACTCCCTCTATTATTAGTCCAATAATAAATATCACTTTGATCCTTTAGTCATCAAAATTCAAATTGTCATAATACTGCTTTTCTTCATCTGTGATACATAAATCCATTATTACTTCAGCAAGAATATCTACAAACCCGCTATTGCTTAACCGTAGCTGGTATTCCATGCTATCAACTAATACTTTTCTAGCTTTCCATGTCGTTTTGTGTTTTTCTATAATTTCTTGTATTTCTCTTAAATTATAATACACTTGATCTTCTTCCCACTCTTCACAACCACCTAACTCATTTGCTTCAACAACAATGTAAAATACATCTGCCCAAAGGTTATCGATTTTTTCATCAAATATAATTGAAGTATCTTTGCCTTTACAATAATTCAGAAATAATTCACTGGCTTTTGCACTATTACTAGACATGATTGAAATAATTTCTAGAAGTTGATCTCTATTCAAATCTTCGGTTAAAATCTTTACATTTTCTTTATTCATTAGTTCTTCCATTAAACATCGCTTCTTTGAGTTTTGCCTCACCAAACCTATCCTCGTACATTTCTTGAATCCATACATGTACCGGTGCTTTCCATTGTTGATTCTTATTTGGAATGTTCTTAATAAGGCTTTTAGGATTAAGCCCCATTTCTTTAGCCATTTGAATCGTAGCAGCATTTAATCTACATCTCTTTTTTGCTTCTGCCCACATTGAATCGTTTTTTCTTTTTCCCATGAATTATCTCCCTACTATCAGTTTTTAATCTACACTTAATTCAAATCTAGCTCCTTCAAAATAGTATAAATTTAATATTGGCAAATCCGGTAACGTCGCAATTTTCTTTTTCCCCGGAATTGCAACATCAACAACATCTGGTCTAACCGCTGATAAATTATAGTGACCTACTGCACTCATTAAACAAATAACACCTTCTGGCGCATATGCAGAAATATAATGAAAATCACTATCATCAGTAAATTCATTATTATCATAATAACTTTTGTTCAATCTTGTTAACGATCCTACCCTAGCCAACTGATTTATTTTGTACTATGTTAGACCTATTGCTTTTAGTTCTGTTGTATCATATGTTTTTTTTCCCTTTTGAAAGCGATATCACCTGACTCATATTCTGCCTTATCTATATAACAATAATACATTTCCTAGATTCTAACAACAATAATTTTTCAAAACAAATGCAGTCAAAATGGAGTCACGAGTCATTCCAAAATCGCTCAACCATAGTGATTTCAATGTGTTCAATATCGTCTTTTTATTCCCACTCGATTGCTGGAATTTGACTCCTATTACATCATAGTATTTACAATTGTTTCAGTTACCTAAATTACTATTATTCTGCACGTTTCATAACAAAATTTTGTTCAAAGCAGTCAAAAGGCAGTCATTTCCACCTTTCATCTCTAGTAAGTTGCTACAACAATTTACATATTCTTTACATTAAACTATATAGTTCTTTCTTAAAAGCAGACTTTCTATAATGTAGTTTTCTAAATCTTTCTACAGTTTCACTTCTAGATTCAAATTTGTCATAAGATTCAAGCACTTCTCCATAATAGACAACTAATTCAGCGACCTTGTAATAACTATGTCGATAGCCCCCACCTACGACTGCATCTGCACGTTTCACAAGATTATTTCCCAACCACTCTAAGAGTTCATCAAGATTTGAATCAAACTCCAGTTTTTCTTTGCATGATTGAATCACTCTTTCAAAATCAACTGCAACTGCATCAGAAGGACTCATCTTTATTCGTTGTAATACAAAAGTGGTCAACCGTTCCTTGACTTTAGAATGCTCACTATAGCCATTTTCGAGTAATATCAATAACAGCGGTACAACCACACCCAGTAAATTATTGGACCATCCTAAGTATTCAGCGTTTTCATCACAAATTCTAAGGATGCCGTCCAATTCTCCGCTGAACATTTTAATGATTTGCTGAAACTGATATGTTTGATAGTTCCTAGCAGTTTCCTTTTGGGGAACAGAATATAAACTAGTTACTACTTTAATGTCTAGATTGTTTCTATAAATTGAATAAACTACCTCATTTGAACAGCCAACAAAGAGCTGCATAAAATTGTACGGTGTCGACTTTGAAAGATAAATCACCTTTAACATCTCTCCATACTCAGATGTTAATCCTTTCTCATCATAATATTTTGCCAGAATTGTTGCAATTTCACTTCGCATCATTAGAAATTTTGGAATATTATCTAAAGCATCTAAACCAATCCTACATTTTTCTTCATCGCTTTGATTTTCCATCATCCCTAAGTACATTGAGGGATGTAACTCCGCAGTCGACCTAACTCCGTATCGATAATGTATTCATATGCATATACTTTGTCAAATGATGATAGTAGAAGATCTTTCGAATAAGCATTGTATAGATGTATGAGTATATTAGTATCTACAGAAACGTCCATAATTAAAAGCCCTCAAGTAACTCATCAAGATCAATATCTTCATCTTTGCGAGTCTCTCTTTCATCTATCTCAGTGGTATTAAACCCACCCAGTTCTAAGGCTTCCTTTAATTTATCAAATACAACATACCCATTCTCGTAATTGCTAAATACATACTCATAGTACTTATTTGGTACCTTTAATATATCTGCTGGCTTAATCAAGTCGTCATTTAGGTTCATAGCATGGAATAGCATCCTTGAAGTTTTACTATCCCTTTCATCAAACAATTGATTCTTCAAATTTAAATCAATAAAACCAAATTCATACAGTCGCAGGACAATGGCTGCAAAACTTTCATTGAACTCAATTTGCATTCTAATAACATCACGTGCACGAATTTCTGATGAATCCTTTTCTAACTCATACTTGATGAAGTTCGTTATTTGCTCTTCTGGTAATAAGAACACTGCAGCAAAATAGTCTGCTCGCTTCTCAATGAAATCTTCAGTATCAGTATTGACATTCTTGTCTATTATAATTCTCTGCTCATCTGTATCGAGATCATACTCACAGTGTCCAATTTCATGAGCAATGGTAAAGATCTCTCTCGATAAGATTTCTGAACTGTTTGATACAATAACCTTTTTGCCCTTATACACCGTAGAAAAACCACATATAGTATCCTTACCAAGTGGTATTCTAATAAGATAGATATCCATTTTATCTACAATGGAAAATATATCCCTAATACCATATGACTCAATTTTAAATCGATTCCTTAAATCAAGAGCAGCACGTTCTATTTCTAGCTTACGCCTTTCCATGTGCCTTCCCTTCTTTCATCTTATAGTACAAGCGCTCATGAGCGTTCATATACTCTAAGATCGTTTGAATCTTTTCGATAACTTCATCAGAAGCTCCTTGAGCATTGTTCTCTCTAAACAGAACTTTAAGAGGCTTCTTCTCCTCAGACGCTTTTGTAATCTCTTTTGTTGCTATTCCAAAAACATCAGCTAACTGCTCAATAGCCTTAAATGTAACTTGCACCTGATTCGATTCTATACGCGAGTATCTTTGACGCGACATGTCTAGCTTGGCTGCAACCTCTTCTTGGCTGAACCCACGTTCTATTCTGAGGGCTTTTATCCTTTGCGAAATAATATAACTCATAATTCTCTCCCCTCTCCTCGTAACTTAATCATAACATCAAAAGCAGTATTGTTCAATACCATGTTATGTTTTCGTTACATTAATTAATAATCGTAATCATTATAGTAATCTGAATAACACTGCTTCATTTCATACTCCATATCAGCCTTCCACTCATTATATACGGCCATCATACTATCAACAGCATCAAGCAAATTCAAAATCTCCATAAAGAACTCATACACATTCTCAACATCAAATTCTTTCGACTCTGCAAAGTAAACACACAATCTATTGTTTATTGGATATATGAATGTATCGGCTCTAACATCAATATCATTAATCTGATTAATGTAATTAAAGGCAATCTCATCTGTAATATCAGATTCATCAGCATCGGCATGTTCAACGATCTCATTAATTAAAAGATTCCACAATACAGTCTCATATGCGTTAAAAGCGCCAACGCTGTCTGCATTGAAAATGATTTTGCCATCTTTGT
>JAYENG010000321.1:0-4961 GCA_034721975.1 Bacillota bacterium | reverse complement strand
GAAAAATCATATGAGTGCTATAGATGATTTAGTTGCATTGAAAATAAGAAAAAATCATATGAAAGATACAGTAAAAGAAGAAAAAGCAAGCCCTAAAAAAGAAAAAGCAAGCCCTAAAAAAGAAAAAGCGAAAAGTAATGCTAAACCGGCAAATAAGAACAATGTTAAGGATTCAAAAAATAAAACTGTAAAGAATGCAGATAATCGTAAAGAAGAGACAAAAAAAAATAAATCTGGCGTAGTTAAAAAAAGTTATGTTAGAGATTATACTAAAAAAACGAAAAAATCTAAAGCCTACTATAAACAACAAACAAAGGAAGAAGATAAAGAAATAAAAGAAGGATCTTCTATTGTACTACCAGCAGAATTGACTATTGGAGAATTTGCAGATCTTATTGGAATGCAAGCTAATGATATAATTATGAAATTAATGAATGATTATGATAAAATGATGGGAATCAACGCTTCATTAGATTTGGATATCGCAGAATTACTTGCTTTGGAATATGGATTTGAAGTTGAGAATGAAGTAACAGAAATTGAACTTAATGAAATTGAATTTGAATTTGAAGACAGTGATAAAGAATTGGTTCTAAGAGCTCCTGTAGTAACGGTAATGGGTCACGTTGACCATGGAAAGACTTCATTATTGGATGCTATCAGAAAAACTGACGTTACAAAAGGTGAAGCTGGTGGAATCACTCAACATATCGGTGCTTCAGAGATTTATTTCAAGAATAAAAAAATTGTATTTTTAGATACACCTGGTCATGAAGCTTTTACATCATTAAGAGCGAGAGGTGCAAAAGTGACTGATATTGCCATATTGGTCGTTGCGGCCGATGATGGTGTGATGCCACAAACATTAGAAGCCATTGATCATTCAAAAGCGGCAGGAGTGCCTATTATTGTTGCAATTAACAAAATCGACAAAATAAATGCCAACCCCGACCGTGTTAAACAAGAACTTGCAGAAAATGGAGTTGTTATAGAAGAATGGGGTGGAGATGTAATAGCGGTTGAATTATCTGCACTTAAAGGTGAAAATATTGATATTCTGTTAGATATGGTATTGCTGGTTTCTGAAATGGAAGAATTGAAAGCAAATCCAAAAAGACCTGGTGTCGGTACGGTTATTGAAGCCAATCTTGATAAAGGAAGAGGACCTGTTGCGACAGTTTTAGTGCAAAACGGAACTTTAAGAGTAGGAGATTCGTTTTTTGTAGGCAAAACATCCGGCAAAGTAAGAGCTATGTTCAACGACAACGGGAAAAGTGTCAAAGCCGCAAAACCATCGACTTCAGTTGAAGTGATAGGATTGAACGAGGTACCTGTGGCAGGTGATAAATTCTATGTTACAACTGACGATAAAAATGCGCGGACACATGCAGAAAGAAATGTAACTATTGAGAAAAATCAAGCTATGAGATCTAATAGAAAGAATGTTACTCTAGAAGAATTATTTGAACAAATCAAAGATGGAGAAATCAAAGATTTAAATTTAGTTATCAAAGCTGATGTTCATGGTTCTATCGAAGCTCTGAAGCAATCGCTGGAAAAACTATCGAATGAAGAAGTACGAGTTAACATTATCCATTCTCAAATCGGAGCTATTACTGAATCTGATGTTTTACTGGCTTCTGCTTCAAATGCATTGATTGTAGGATTCAATGTAAGACCAAGTTCTAATGTCGATTCTATAGCTGATAGAGAAAATATTGAAATAAGAACGTATAGAATTATTTATGAAGCTATAAAAGATGTAAAGGATGCTTTATCTGGTCTTTTAGAACCAGAATATAAAGAAGTTGTCGAAGGTAAAACAGAAGTAAGAACAATATTTAAAGTGCCTAACATTGGTACAATTGCCGGTGCTTATGTTCTTGAAGGTAAAGTTACGAGAAAATCAAGCGTCAGATTGATTAGAGATGGAATTGTAATTTTCGAAGGTAAAATATCATCATTAAAACGATTTAAAGATGACGCCAAAGAAGTCCTTACTGGATTTGAGTGTGGTATAGGACTAGAAAATTACAACGATTTAAAAGAAGGGGATATTATTGAGTCTTTCTTTATTAAAGAAATTGAGAGAACCCTTGATTAACAAGGAGGTAGTACAATGAAATTTGACAGAAACAAAAGGATATCTGAAGAAATAAAAAAAATTGTAAGCAATTTGATTTTAAATGAAATAAAAGATCCTAGAATACCTCAATTTACCAGTATTACTCATGTAGAGACTACAAGAGATCATCGTTATGTATATATTTATATTAGTTTTCTTCAAGATAATACTGATATTGAAGAGGCGATGAAAGGATTAAACAAGGCAAAAGGATTCATTAGAAGAGAAATCGGCAGAGCTATTACTTTGCATTACACACCTGAGCCTGTATTCAAACTAGATGATTCAATTAAAAATGCCATGCATATTGAAGAAGTAATACACAGCTTGGATATTAATCATGAGAATGACGATGATGAATAATATCATTAAAACAATTGAAAAGAACCAGTCATTTATAATACTTCCTCATCTTAAACCGGATGGGGATGCGATTGGTTCATCTTTAGCATTGGCCAAAGGTCTAAAAAAAATAAATAAAAATGTGAAAATCATCAGTTTAGATGAAGTGCCGTACGATGTTGAGTTTTTGAATCGTGAAGATTATTTTGTGGATTCTATTGATATGGAATCGATAGATATAATATTTGCACTTGATTCAAGCGATATTGAGAGGCTTGAAGATAGAAAAGAATTTCTTGTTAAACCAATTGTAAATATCGATCATCACATAACGAATACTCTTTATGGCGATTTGAACTTGGTAAAAGAAGATGCGTGTGCTACTGGTGAAATAATTTACAATCTGCTTAATAGTCTAAGAATTAATATAGATAGAGAAATCGCCACTGATATTTATACGGCGATAGCTTCGGATACTGGAAATTTCATGTATAGCAATACCAATGCAAAAACACATGAAATTGTTGCAAACTTGATTACAAAAGGAATAGATGTTGCTGAAATCAGTATGTACCTTTATCAAAATACTCCTTTAAACAAATTTAAGTTCAATACCGAAATTTTAAGTAGAGTAGAGTTTTTTTTCGATAATAAAGTAGCATTGGTTGCAATATCGAATGAGTTGAAAGATAAGCACAAATGTGGTAATACTGACAGTATTGTAGAAAGCATCAGAAATATAGAAGGCGTAGAAGTGGCGATATTGATAGATGAAAGAATAAACGAAACGAAAGTTTCAATGAGATCAAAAAAAGATATCGATGTTTCTTCAATCGCTCTAAACAATGGTGGAGGCGGCCATGTAAATGCTGCGGGTTTTGAATCCGATTTAGATATTGAATCAACTAAAAAAAATATTGTAAAAGAATTGGGTACGATTTATGAAGGGATTAGTTAATGTAATTAAACCACCTAATATGACATCACATGATGTCGTGGGTTACCTCAGAAGATTATTTCATGAAAAAAGAATTGGTCATAGTGGAACTTTAGATCCTATGGCTGTGGGTGTATTAAACATTTATATTGGATCTGCAACTAAATTAATACCATACCATCATAGTCCATATAAAAAATATAGAGCTGAAATGTTACTTGGAAAAACAAGTGACACACTGGATATATGGGGTGAGGTTCAAGATGTCGATTCGGAAATCGATGTAAATTCTTCGGATATCGAGGAAGTTTTGGAATCTTTTTTGGGTAATTCCGAACAAGTTCCGCCGATGTATTCTGCAATAAAAAAAGATGGTAAAAAATTATATGAATTAGCTAGAAAAGGTATTGAAATAAAAAGAGAATCAAGAACAATCGATATCAAGCATATTGAGTTGTTTGAAATCATCAACAATAGAATTATATTTGACATAATATGTTCTAGAGGAACATATATTAGAAGTCTTGTCGACGATATCGGCAATGTACTTAAAACAAGTGCGATCATGACAAATTTAATAAGATTGGAAAATGAATATTTTTTGATTGAAGAAGCATTCACATTAGAAGAAATAGAAAGAATGTATTTAGATAACAATTTTATTTTTTTAATTCCGATGAGAGATATTTTAAAAGATGTTGACGAATATGAATTATCCAAATCAGAATACAAAAAATTTTCAACGGGTATACCAATAGATATCAGATCAGAAAAATCATTATTAAAAATAATATACGACAACAGATTAGTGGGCATAGGTATATATGAAAATATGAAATTTGAAATCAAAAAAAGATTTTTAAGTGAGGACTAACTTATGGAAGTATTATTTGATATTGAAGAAATTTGTAATATTGAAGGTGAAGTCGGAGTTACAATAGGTACTTTCGACGGACTCCATATCGGTCATAAAATGGTAATTCAAACTATGATAGATAAATGTAAAGCAGATGGCATCAAGTCGGTAGTATATACGTTTTCTAATATTCCTAGAGAAGTGATTACAGGACAAAAAATAAAAAATATAATTAGTTTAGATGAAAAAGTAAGACTGATAGACAAAATGGATGTAGATTATCTTATTTTGATAGAATTCAATAAAAAACATATGAATATTTCTGCTGAAAAATTCATCAAGAATATTTTATTAGATCATTTGGATGTTAAGCATTTAATAATTGGCCATGATTTCAAATTTGGGAAGAATGCAAAAGGCAATATCGATTTATTGAATAAACTGCAAAAAAAATACAACTATTTCTTAGATGTGGTTGAACCTATAATAATTGACAATATGCGTGTCAGCTCTACTTTAATCAGAGAGTTGTTGCTTGAAGGTAATATTGAAGAAGCGAATAAATTTCTTGGACGAAGACATTATTATAGAAGTATAGTTCTACCTGGAAAACAAATAGGAGCCAAATTAGGATTTCCAACTGCAAATTTGAAAATCGATAAAAGCATGCATACATTAAAACCTGGCGTTTATGCGACTCG
>JAYENG010000320.1:0-4963 GCA_034721975.1 Bacillota bacterium | reverse complement strand
ATGCCAATACAAGGAAAAGCTACTGGAGAACATCCAATAGCCCAATTCTTGCAAGAACCATTACAAATGCACGACTTAAGAAAGCTGGTCTTATTTCCTTATCTGATACATATGCAAAAGTAAGTTAATTCTATTGAACCGCCGTGTACCGAACGGTACGCACGGTGGTGTGAGAGGTCGGTAATTAAATTAATTAATTACCTCCTACTCGATTTGACAACACTCAATAAATTAATTAATATTTTAATATAAAACATATAGTTAAAAAGGTGTTGAAGAAGATGAATATAAAGAATTGTGAGAAAATCGTTGAAGAAGATAAAAAATATTTATCAAAAGTCTCGAGGGCAACGTATTATCCGTTAGCTGTAAAAAAAGCGAAAGGATGCATGGTGGAAGATGAAGACGGAAACGAATTCATCGATCTTTTGTCGAGCGCGGCAGTGATAAACACCGGGCATTCGCATCCTAAAATCGTTCAAGCCATTAAGAATCAAGCAGATCGATTCATCCAATATACCTCGGCATATATGTATCATAAACCGTTGATAGAATTAAGCAAAAGACTTGTTGAAATAACACCTGGCAATTATGAAAAAAAAATAATCTATGGATTATCCGGGTCTGATTCTAGCGATGGTGCTATTAAACTGGCTAGAGCATTTACAGGTAGAAGTAAAATAATATCATTCATACAATCCTATCACGGTTCGACTTATGGAGCTTTATCCATGTCGGCTGTCAGTTTAGGTATGCGAAAGAATATTGGTCCGTTTCTTCCTGAAATGTATCATTTCAATTATCCGACATGCTACCGTTGTCCCTATGGAAAAGAGAAAAATTCTTGTGAACTGGAATGTTTGAAACAGATAGAAATCGCATTTGAATATTATATTCCTGCAAACGAAGTGGCTGCAGTTGTAATCGAGCCAATCGCAGGAGATGCAGGTGTTGTTGTTCCGCCGAAAGAGTTCATTAGAAAGTTGTATGAATTGTGCAAGGCGAACAATATATTGTTTGTGGTGGACGAAGTACAAACTGGTTTTGGAAGAACGGGAAAGTGGTTTGGAATACAGCACTTCGATATTGTTCCGGATATCATGATACTCGGGAAAGCTATTGCATCAGGTATGCCGTTGAGCGCTTTGGTGGCTTCTGCAGAGATTGTAGATTCGCTGGATACTTTGTCGCATGCGTTTACGAATGCTGCCAACCCGTTATCGTGTGTGGCTTCAAAGGCGACGATAGATATTATCGACGAAGAGAAATTGGTTGAAAACTCAAAAATTATGGGCGATCATTTCCTTAATCGATTAGAAAATTTAAAGAAAAAGTATAAAATCATCGGCGATATAAGAGGAAAAGGTTTATCGATAGGTGTTGATTTGATAACTGATGAAATTACAAAAGAAAAAAATTCAGAGGCGGCGTCAAAAATATGTTATAGAGCTTGGGAGAAGGGATTGATTCTTACTTTTTTTGCGAAAAATGTTTTGAGGATTCAACCACCTTTGACTATTGATGAGGCATTGATAGATGAGTCGGTAAAAATACTCGATGAAACTATGGAAGAATATATGAATGGAGATATTAGCGACGATGTATTAAAACTATCAAAGGGATGGTAAAACTTAGTTGGTTTTATGATATAATTTATTAAGGTGATAATTATGGCGAATTATAAAAAAATAGGTATTATGGGTGGAACTTTCGATCCGGTACACTATGGACATTTAGTGCTGGCAGAGCAGGTTAGAAGTAATTTGAGATTGGATTGCATATATTTTGTACCTTCAGGCGACCCGCCGCATAAGACAGACAAGGTGATTACAGATAAATATCTGAGGTATGAAATGGTTCTTCTTGCGACTGTCGACAATCCAAGATTCGGCATTTTGGATACTGAACTAAAGAGTGAAAAGAAGAATTATACGATAGATTCCATTAGAGAAATAAAGAAAGACTTAGGAATCGATGACAGTGTTTACTTTATTACTGGCGCTGATCAAATTTTAAATATCGAAACGTGGAAAGACTATGAAGTTTTATTAAAAGAAAATGTCTTTATCGGAGCATCTAGACCTGGCTACGCAGATGATGAATTGTATAAAAAAATCGGTATGCTGAAAGAAGAATTGAATGCCAACATTATTCACGTAGAGGTGCCTGCCTTGGCTATTTCATCGACCGATATAAGAAATCGGATCAAAGAAGGGAATACAATCAGGTATCTATTGCCAGAGTCGGTTGAACAATATATTTATAAACACAAATTATACAAATAAAGAGTTTCAATATGGAGAACTCTTTTCTTTGTATGAGTATGTATTTATGTTATACTGTTTGTCGGAGTTAAAGGGTGATGTAAATGATAAAATTGATAAAAAGTGATCTCAAGAAGAATTTATCTCTTGAGCGTTATAACCATACAATAAGAGTAAGTGAAACAGCTGTAGAGCTCGCTGAGATTTATAATGAAAATGTGGAAGATGCAACTATTGCGGCTTTGTTGCACGATTATGTCAAATGTTTGGATAAAAAATATTATCGTGAAATAATTCGGAAAAACAATTTAAAGATTGATTCTGCGATTGAGGAAGATATTGGACTTGCCCACGGTTTGATAAGTGCTTATTTCGCCAAAGAAAAATATAAGATTGAGAATATAGATATATTGAATGCCATTGAATATCATACATATGGCAGACCCGATATGAGCACTCTAGAAAAGATCATCTATCTGGCGGATTATATCGAGCCTGGCAGAAGTTTTGATGGTGTTGACGATATAAGGGAGATGGCGAAGATAGATTTGAACAAGGCTATGATCATGGCTCTTGAATCCTCAATGGATTATGTGAAATCAATGGGCAAAGAAGTTCATCCATTAAGCATGCAAGCAATGATATTCATACAAAACGAGGTGTAATGCATGTCTGTTTATATGACGATTTTTTTATTTGTTTTAGGATTGGTTTTTATTATAAAAGGTGGAGACTGGTTCGTAGATTCTTCAATATGGACTGCTAAGGTTACTGGAATTCCCTCAATTATAATTGGAGCAACCATTGTAAGTTTTGCTACTACTTTACCGGAATTGTTGGTTTCTACAAGTGCGACTTTAAAGGGAAGCACTGATATTGCCATAGGAAATGCAATCGGGTCGACTATTTGCAATATCGGTTTGATCGCGGGAATTATTTTATTTTTCAAACCGAGAGAGGTCAGCAAGAAAGCCTTTGGGAAAAAAGGTTTTTTGATGATCGGAGTTACTCTATTAGTAGTGGTTTTGGCATTCAACAACGAAATGAATAAAGTGGAATCAGCTTTATTGTTAAGTACTATCGCGTTATTTTTTTACATCAATATAAAACTATATAAAGACGTATCTAGAGATGATAAAGAGATTACTCAGCCATCTAGAAAAGATATACTTGAAAATATCATTAAATTTGTTTTAGGTTCTGCATTCATCATTTTAGGGTCGAATTTATTGGTGACACACGGAATCGAACTCGCTAAAATATTAAACGTACCTGAATCCATAATAGGATTGACATTGATAGCTTTTGGAACATCATTACCTGAACTTGTTACTGGAATAACGGCTATATTAAAGGATGACAGCGATATTGGAATCGGTAATATACTAGGAGCGAATATCCTCAATATTGCAATGATCATAGGTACTAGTGGTTTGATTGTAAAAGATACTTTAGTGATGACTATGACTGATGTAAATATTTTAAATATTGTAGCGGAAAATGTACCTCAGACATTATATTATGACATTCCATTTTCACTGATATTTATGTTAGTACTAGTTTTACCTGGGGTAATAAAAGGAAAAATGTATAAAAGCCAAGGAGTTGTGTTGTTGTTTTTATATGTTCTATATACAGGAATACTTGTTAATCTGACTTAGGAGGAAATGATTTATGAAGAAAAATGCGATTGAATTATGTAAATACCTGGATGTAAAAAAAGCTGAGGATATTACTTTATTGGATTTAAGAGAGAGAAGTACTCTTACAGATTTTTTTATAATTGCTTCAGCAAGAAATTCAAGACATGCAAAATCGTTGGCAGATGATATTGCAGATGGGGCATTTGAATATGATATGCATGTTAAATCTATAGAAGGAAAACAAGGTGGAGAATGGATTCTAATAGATTTATACGATATCGTCGTTCATATTTTTACACCTGATATGAGAAGTCATTATTCTTTAGAAAGAATTTGGCATGATGCCAAAAAAATAGAAATAGATATTGACAGGTAGGTTAAATTTTGATTAAATGAATCTAATAGTATAGTAAAGTAGGAGTATTAGAGTTTGCGATTTTATATAGAGAGCCGATGGTTGGTGGAAATTGGTTGAATAGCTGCTTGAACTCGCCTGAAAAGAAAATTGGTTGGTCACCGTTATCGGACTTTTAAGTGGACCTGTGGGTCAAGTAGGGTGGTACCGCGGAGTGTCGACTCCGTCCCTATATTTAAAAGAGGTACTTTTTTTTATTTTTTGAAAAGAGGTGTTTTAATGAAATATAATTATAAAATGGTCGAAAAAAAATGGCAAGAAAAATGGGAAAATGAAGGTACTTTTTATGCGAAAAATGATTATTCTTTACCTAAGTTTTATCCGCTTATAGAGTTTCCGTATCCTTCTGGTCAAGGTCTTCATGTAGGTCACCCTCGTAGTTACACTGCACTAGATGTAGTCGCTAGAAAAAGGAGAATGGAAGGATACAATGTGCTATATCCAATCGGTTGGGATGCTTTTGGTTTACCTGCCGAGAATTACGCAATAAAAAATAAAGTTCATCCTAAGGCAATAACAGAGAAGAATATCGAAAATTTCAGAAGACAGCTTAAATCCTTAGGTCTTTCTTTTGATTGGTCTAGAGAAGTCAATACGACTAATCCTGATTATTATAAGTGGTCTCAATGGATTTTCTTGAA
>JAYENG010000319.1:0-5018 GCA_034721975.1 Bacillota bacterium | reverse complement strand
CATTAATATTGTCCATAGTGAGGTCATCTCCTGTATATAATATTGTTTTTAACGATACAATTATAATACAGTTTGACCCATTATGGATTTTTTTTTACTAGTTCAACTTCATTATACAATTAAGCAAAAAATGAAACTGATAAACTTTTAGAAGAAATAAAATCAAGAGTAACGAAAGTTGAATCCATCTCAGATGAAACAAGAAAAGATGTAAAAGATCAAATATCAAAATTGATTGATAAGCAGGATGAAAATTTTAAAGTATTACTTAACGCACCAGCACAAAACAGTCAAAATGAAATGATTGCTGCTTTACTCCCTACTTTATTACAAAATCCAGATTCAATGAAAACTATGATGGATCTAGCAAATCTTCAGAACAAGAAAAAATAATATCTAGTAATTTTACTTTTAATATCAAATTAATATCAAAATTAAACTAAAAAAGCGTCAAACCCTTCATTCACAAGGATTTGACGCTTTATATTTACTACTCCCACTCGATTGTACTTGGTGGTTTACTTGTTATATCATAAAGTATTCTATTTACATTATCCACTTCATTTACAATCCTCGATGAGATTTTATCAAGCACCTCGTAAGGAATCTTAGCCCAGTCGCTTGTCATTCCATCTATCGAAGTTACAGCTCTAATTCCTATTGCATGAGTATGAGTTCTTTCATCACCCATTACACCTACCGTCTTTACGTTAGGAAGAGTAGTGAAATACTGCCAGATTTCTTTTTCAAGACCAGCATTCTTAATCTCTTCTCTAAGGATAGCATCCGACTCTCTTACAAGGTAAAGCCCCTCTTCAGTGATTTCTCCCATGATTCTTATAGCAAGTCCAGGGCCGGGGAACGGCTGTCTCCAAATAAGTTCTGGGTTGATTCCGAGTTCAAGTCCAGTCCGTCTAACCTCATCCTTGAAAAGGTCTCTAAGCGGCTCGCATAGTTCGAAATCCATATTTTCAGGAAGTCCGCCGACATTGTGATGCGACTTGATTACTTCCGCTGTATCAGTACCACTCTCTATAACATCAGGATAGATAGTTCCTTGAACAAGGAATTTGATTCCTTCAAGCTTGTTCGATTCCTCTTCGAATACTCTGATGAACTCTTCTCCAATAATCTTTCTCTTTTGCTCTGGATCAGATACACCCTTAAGTCTTCCTAAGAATCTCTCCTGCGCATTGACTCTGATAAGATTCATGTTGAACTCTCTGCCAAAAGTCTCCTCAACCTGATCTCCCTCATCTTTTCTAAGCAGACCATGATCTACAAATATCGCAGTAAGGTTATCGCCAATCGCCATCTGTACAAGTACAGCAGCAACCGATGAGTCAACTCCTCCAGAAAGACCTATGATAGCCTTCTTGTCACCTATCTTTTCTTTTATCTTAGCTACCGACTCCTCAATAAAGTTCTCAGTAGTCCATTCACCCTTACATTCACAAACTCCATAGATAAAGTTGTTTATAAGCTGTTTTCCGAACGGAGTATGCTCTACCTCAGCATGAAACTGAACGCCGTAAAGCTTCTTCTCTTCGTCCTTCATAGCTGCAATTTCAGTATCAGGCGTCTTTGCATCGACTTCAAACCCCTTCGGAACCTGATCTACATAGTCAAAGTGCGACATCCAACATGTAGAGTTGTTTTCTATGTTGTGGAAAAGAGCATCTTTCTGGGTAATCTCAAGCTCGATTTTTCCATATTCTCTGTTTGTAGCCTTCTGAACCTTTCCGCCGAGTACATGAGCCATGAGCTGCATTCCGTAGCAGATTCCCAGTACGGGGATTCCAAGTTCAAAAATTTCCTTCTCTATGCTGGGAGCATCTTCAAGGTATACAGAATTAGGTCCGCCAGTGAATATTATCCCCTTGGGTTTATTCTCCTTTACAGCCTTAAGCGCATTCTTATATGAATATACTTCTGAATACACGTTATTCTCTCTAACTCTTCTGGCAATCAGTTGATTGTATTGACCGCCAAAATCGACTATAATAATCATTTCTCTTTTTTCCATATTACAACCTCACTAATCCCTTCTACTATAATTTGGTGGTTCCTCAGTTATTTGAACATCATGCGGATGCGATTCCTTGAGTCCGGCATTTGTTATTTTCATAAACTTTCCGTTTTCTTTCAAATCTTGAATATCCTTAGTTCCGCAATAACCCATACCCGATTTGATACCACCTAGAAGTTGGTATATGATTTCTTTCAATACACCTCGATAAGGAACTCTTCCTTCAACTCCTTCTGGTACAAATTTAGCTGTATCATTTTGAAAATATCTATCTTTACTTCCAGCTTGCATGGCTCCTATAGAACCCATTCCTCTATATGATTTAAAACTTCTACCTTTATACATTATAGTTTCTCCAGGACTTTCTTCTGTTCCTGCAAACAATGAACCGAGCATGACAAGGTCGGCACCAGCTGCAATAGCTTTCACTATATCTCCTGAATACTTGATTCCTCCATCGGCAATAATTGGAATATTGTATTCTTTTGCCGCTTTAGCGCAATCATAGATTGCAGTAATCTGTGGAACTCCGACTCCAGCAACAACTCTAGTTGTACAAATAGATCCAGGACCAATCCCTATTTTTACAGCATCAGCACCGGCCTTGATCAATTCTACCGTAGCCTCGGCAGTAGCGATATTGCCCGCAACAACTTGTAATTCAGGATATTTATCTTTGATTTTTTTAACAGAATTGATAATGTTGACAGAATGACCATGAGCAGAGTCTAAAACTATTAAATCAACTCCTGATTTTATTAAAGCTTCAACACGACTGTTCAAATCTTTTCCTATCCCAACCGCTGCTCCGGCTAAAAGTCTTCCTTTATCATCTGTAGCTCTATTTGGATATATCGTTACTTTCTCAATATCCTTGATAGTAATCAACCCTTTTAATTTGCCTTCATCATCGACAAGAGGCAATTTTTCAATCTTTCTTGATTTCAAAATTTTCTCTGCTTCTTTTAAAGAAGTCCCCTCTTTCGCTACAACTAAATTTTCTTTTGTCATCGCTTGATCAATAGATTTATCGTAATCGCTTTCAAATCTCACATCTCGATTAGTTAAGATTCCCTTTAAAATCATGTTCTCATCGACAATCGGAACTCCTGAAATTCTATATCTACCCATCAATTCAAGTGCATCCTTTATTTTGTCCTCCGGAGACAAAAAAAACGGATCCACTATAACGCCATGCTCGCTTCTTTTAACTTTATCTACTTCAAGAGCTTGCTTCTTAACAGACATATTCTTGTGAATAACACCTATTCCGCCTTCTCTTGCAATTGCGATAGCTAATCGAGCTTCTGTTACTGTATCCATTCCTGCACTCATAATCGGTATATTAATTTTTATTTTATTTGTTACTCTAGTTTTAAGATCCACATGACTCGGTAATACTTCTGAACGTTGTGGTATCAACAAAACGTCATCGTAAGTCAAACCCTCTTTAATTAATTTTCCTTCCATATTTTCCCTCCTAAAATATAAAACTGCATAGATTTCACATGCGTGAAATTAATATGCAGTCGCAAAAACTGTTTAATTCCACTCATAGTAGGATGATTTGCGGCCATCCCGTAGAAACTTTCGATCCATATTATCGAAGATATATGAGCTATAATTGCATATAAACTATCAAATTTTTCTCCAATTGTCAACTGATTTTACATATAAAAAAAATTTTCTTTATTTCATAGACTAATAGAATTTTTTAAAATAAAATGATATTAGTTGAAATATCATTGGAGGTCAATCATGATTCACACTTATAGACATATTTTAGATTTCTTAAAAGAAAAAAAGTACAAATACTTACTAGGCATTATTATACTGATAATCGTTGACGGTTTACAGCTCATTACACCACAAATTCTAAAAGCATTTACAAATGCTATTACAAATTCAACCTTAGTCAAGGAAACTTTGTGGATTTATCCTACAATGATATTGATAGTTGCAACAGGAATAGCAATATCGAGATATATATGGCGCATCCTCATTATAACAAGTGCCAGAGAACTGGAATTCTGGCTTAGAAATAAACTTTTCAAGCACATCGAATCGCTTGACCAAAGTTTTTTCAATAAAAACAAAACTGGAGATTTGATGGCTCATGCAACAAATGATTTAAATGCCGTCAGGATGGCATTCGGTCCTGGAATAGTAATGGTAGTAGATGCCGTTTTTTTATCGGTTATGACAATTATAATCATGGCGACAAATCTTAATCTGAAGCTCACTCTTTTAGCCTTGCTGCCTATGCCTATCATTACAATAACAGTAGGCATTATCGGTAAGATCATTCAACAGAGATTTAAATTCGTTCAAGAATCTTTTTCAAATCTATCTGAAAAAGTACAGGAATCATTTTCTGGAATCAGGGTAATCAAATCATTTTCTCAAGAGAAATACGATTTAGAAGATTTCAATTCTTATAATATGGCAAATCTAAAGTCAAACATGAGACTTGTCAAACTTTACGGTGCAATGCATCCGCTTATAACTTTGATCTCGACAATCAGTCTGTTGATAATACTGACCTATGGTTCAAAACTGGTCATCAACCAAACAATGACCCTTGGCGATTTCGTCGCATTCATCTCCTATATAGAGATATTGACATGGCCGATGATGGCTATAGGATTCGTGGTGAATTTACTCCAAAGAGGAATAGCTTCTATGAAACGTATAAATGTCCTCCTTGATTCAAGATCCAGTATTATGGACTCTGCAGAAGAAACCATTGAAAATACAGATATCGAATTCAGAAATTTAACTTTTAAATATCCCGGTACAAATATAAATATTTTAGATAGCATCAATCTCACTATTCCCTCAGGTACTTCTATAGGAATCCTGGGCCGAACAGGCAGCGGCAAAACAACTATGATAAATCTATTGACTAGATTTTATCAAGTAGAAAAAAACATGATATTTATAGGAAATAAAGATTTCTTTTGTAGAGTAAGACAAGAAATCTTTATTT
>JAYENG010000318.1:0-27501 GCA_034721975.1 Bacillota bacterium | reverse complement strand
CGTAAAATACTTAATTACCTTACACCAGATGAAGCCTTTGATGATGAACTCTATGAAATATATCAATAATAGGCATACATATTTTTACAGTTGAAAATTAGTTCAATTTGTCATTGCAATTTTAGATTAAAATAGACTTTCAATAAAACCTGTATTGTCAAGACCGATTAGATAATTGTCGATGTTTAGTGATTCGACCACATTTAAAACAGCATCTTTTTCATAATTAGCTGATTTGAGTTTATCTTCAAGTTCACTGATATCTTCGCGGCTGAAAAAATCGCCTGTAATGTTTATATTTTTAATTTTACCATCAGCTATATCCAAGTAGTATACAACATTTCCACCAGAATATTTAAAATCTTTTATCACGGTAGATTTAGGAGATTTGGAATAAGTCCAATCATATGTATCATACTTAGTGTTTACCAATGCCTGAATTTGCATAGTTTCTTCAGAAGTCAGCGTATGATTGCCTCTTGTGACGGTTGAATCATCTTGATAAAGGTGGTTGAATAAATTTTCAGTGAAAACTTGAATGGTCATAGGCTCCTGAAGATGACTTTCGATATTGGTTACTCGAGATTTGACGCTTTTAACACTTTTTCCTTCAAATTTGCTCTTTTTTACTTTTAGCGCTGAAGTAAGTTGTTCCATATTCGAGGAAAAGAGAAGAGTTCCGTGATGAAGCAAACGCTCCTTGAAATGATATTGAGCATTTCCTGAAAATTTCTTGCCGTCTATCAATAAATCGTTACGACCTGAAAACGAAGCATTCAAACCAAGATTTTTAAGAAAATCGATAATCGGCATTGTGAATTGCTGAAATGATTGACCAGATTTTCTATTGGTTATAAAACAAAAATTAAGATTGCCTAAATCGTGAAATACTGCACCACCGCCCGATAATCTCCTGACAACGGGAATGCCGTTATCTGTAACATATTGATAATTGATTTCTTCGTGAGCATTTTGATTTTTGCCTATGATTATTGATGAATCATTTCTATAAAGGTAAATGACATCGTCTTTCTCATTATTTAGTAAATATTCCTCTGTTGCTAAATTAAAATAAGGGTTGCGGGTTGAACTGATAATATACCTCATGATAGACCTCCAGTCTAATAACTTTAAATATTATGTGATAAAGTATATTAAATAATGAAAAATGTGTCAACTAAATAGATTCGCAACTGTGTTAAAATATAAACAAACCTTGATTTTATAAGGAAAAAAAATTATTCTAGTAATAAGAAAACAGTTAATCAAATTAATAGAATACAAGCTAAATGAAGATTGCGAGAGAGCTTTTGAGTAAGCACCGAAGGGGCAACAATATACTGTCAATGTATTGGAAACTTTCAGGTAAATGTATCGCAATTGGATAGTACTTCTGGAGAGCTTTATAGCACCGAAGGGGCAAATATAATCCATGTGATTATAGAATCTTTCAGGTATCCAAACAGATGATAGATGACGACTTTGTTTAGTCGCGTCTATTTTTTTATTTATTTTATTAAAAAAAAGGAGGATTTTATGACTAAAAGAACACCATTATACGAAACCCATGTAAAATACAATGGAAAAATCGTTGATTTTGCAGGATGGGAATTACCTATTCAATATCAAGGTATAAAAGAAGAGCACTTGGCAGTAAGGGAAAATGCAGGAATGTTTGACATAAGTCATATGGGAGAAGTTTTTGTAGAAGGAAAAGACGCTGAAAAATTTGCAGACTATCTTGTAACAAACGATGTGACAGTACTAGTAGACACTCAGGTGTTATATTCACCCATGTGTAATAAAGAGGGTGGAATAGTCGACGATTTGCTTGTTTATCGCTATAACGAAGAAAAATATCTTTTTGTAATAAATGCAGGAAACATCGATAAAGACTTCAAATGGATGAATGATCAAGTCGACGGGTTTGAAGTGACTTTGAGAAATGAAAGTGATGCATATGGAGATATTGCTTTGCAGGGACCGAAGGCACAAGAAATTCTGCAACAATTGACTGAATTTTCTTTAAAGGATATCAAATTCTTTTATTTCGCAGATGAAGTCATGATCGGCAAATATTCTTGTATTGTCAGCAGAACCGGCTATACAGGAGAAGACGGATTCGAGATTTATGTCAAAGCTGAAGATACTGCAGGTTTATTTGAACTTATTTATGAAGCAGGAAAAGAATACGGTCTTGAACTAGCTGCTCTTGGAGCTAGAGATACGCTTCGTTTTGAAGCAGGGTTGCCTCTTTACGGCAATGAACTAAGTGATACGATTTCGCCTTTAGAAGCATCACTCGCATTCTTTGTGAAATTAGACAAAAATGATTTCATAGGGAAAGACGTATTGGTTAAGCAAAAAACTGATGGACTTACTAGAAAATCAATAGGATTTGAATTAATAGGTAAAGGAATTGCCAGACATGGATATGAAGTGTGCAGCGAGGATGGAAAAGTCATTGGAGAGGTAACGACAGGATACCAACTTCCAGGGACTAAAAGAAGTATCGGAGTCGCTTTAGTCGATATTGAACACAAGGCTCTTGATACTCAAATATTTGTTAAATTAAGAAACAAATTGGTCGAAGCAAAAGTTACTAAAAAAACATTTTATAAGAAAAAATACAAAAAATAAATAATAAATTTAAAAGGAGGATCTTATGGTTAAAGAAGGTTTATTGTATGCAAAGAGTCATGAGTGGATTGAAGTTGATGGTAAAGAGGGTAAAGTTGGAATTTCAGATTATGCACAGCATTTATTAGGTGACATTGTTTTTGTGGAATTGCCGGAAGAAGATGCGGAATTAGATAAAGAAGAAAGTTTTGGTGTTGTAGAGTCGGTAAAAGCTGCTTCTGATGTTTACATGCCTGTTGCAGGAAAAGTTATTGAAGCAAATGAAGCATTGGAAGATGAACCGGAACTTCTAAATAAAGATGCTTATAAGAATTTCATTATGAAAATCGAAATCAGCGATGAAGCTCAACTAGAGGATTTAATGTCGAAAGAAGAATATGAAGCTTATATCGAAACATTAGAACATTAATAAGACACTTTACTTTAAAGATTGGGGGATAAATATGCATCCTTATTTAGCGCATACTGAGGAAGAAATAAAGGAAATGTTAGAGCGTATCGGACTTGAAAATATCGAAGACTTATTTTCTGATATTCCGAGTGAAATACTGTTTAAACAAGATTTGGATTTACCAACAGGACAGTCCGAACTAGAAATTCGCGACATGTTTTGTAAATTGGCATCTGAGAATAAAAGTACTTTGGAATATACAAGTTTTTTAGGTGGAGGAGCCTATGATCATTATATTCCTGCGATTATTCCACAGCTGTTGTTAAGACAAGAGTTTTATACAGCGTATACTCCATACCAACCAGAAATAAGCCAAGGGACATTACAGGCGATATTCGAGTATCAAAGCATGATTTGTGAGTTAACGGACCTACAAGCTTCAAATGCATCGCTTTATGATGGAGCTACGGCAGCTGCAGAAGCATTGTTCATGTCGTATGAAGCTAACAAAAGAAAAACTTTTATCATCAATGAAACTGTTAATCCAGAGATTAAAAAAGTAGTAAAAACATACTTGACTTTCAAGGGACTTAATTATGTTGAAGCTGAGTCAAAAGAAGGATTAGTTGATATAGATAATTTAAAAGAATTGATTGACGGTGAAGTCGGTGCGGTTCTTATGCAAAGTCCCAACTATTATGGATTGGTTGAAGATGTTGAAGCGATAGCAGATTTAGTTCATAAGAACAAAAGCCTATTAGTACAAAGTGCCGATCCGATATCTTTAGGGTTGTTTAAAACTCCTGGAGAATCTGGAGCGGATATAGCGGTAGGTGAAGGACAGGTATTGGGAAACACTTTAAACTTCGGTGGACCTTATTTGGGTTATATTGCATGTACTAAAAAACTGATGCGCAAGTTGCCTGGAAGAATTGTAGGTAAGACAGAAGATTTAGAAGGCAAAAGAGGATTTGTACTGACTCTTCAAGCGAGAGAGCAACACATAAGAAGAGAAAGAGCGACTTCGAACATCACATCTAATCAAGCTCTATGTGCATTGGCTGCAAATATATATATGGCAGTGATGGGTAAAGAGGGCATAAAAGATGTTGCAAAACAATGCGTCGATTTATCATATTATACTGCTAAAGCTTTAACAGCTGATAATAATTTTAAAATGAAATACAACACACCGTTTTTTAGAGAATTTGTTATAGAGACTCCTATAAAAGCATCTGATTTGCTTGAAAAAATGCTGGAGAAAAAATTCTATGCAGGTATTGATTTAGAACAATATACTGGCTCTGAAAACGAATTGATGATTGCTGTAACGGAAAAAATGACAAAAGAAAAAATAGATTGTTTTGTTAAAGAAATGGAGGCGTGTATAAATGAATAATTATAATGCCTTGATGATAGAGCATTCAAGACCCGGCAGAAAAGGTTACACACTTAGAAATACTGAAGTTGATCAAATTGATTTATCCGAAGTATTCGGCTCTGATTTATTAAGAAAAGAATCAGCTCAGTTGCCAGAAGTCAGTGAACCTGAAGTTGTTAGACATTTTACAAATTTATCTAAGAAAAACTTTGCTGTAGATGAGGGAATGTATCCACTCGGATCTTGTACGATGAAATACAATCCTAAAATCAATGAAGAAGTTGCTGCATTATCTGGATTCAACAATGTTCATCCATTACAACCTATATCTACTGTTCAAGGTAGTTTAGAGGTTATGTATGGACTTCAAAATGCTTTAAAAAGCATTTCTGGAATGGATCAAGTTTCACTTCTTCCATCTGCTGGCTCTCAAGGTGAACTAACGGGATTGATGATTATCAAAGCGTATTTGAGAGAGAACAATCAGCAGCATAGAAATAAAATAATAATACCTGATGCTGCACATGGTACCAATCCTGCAAGTTCTACCATGGCGGGATTTGAAGTTCTTACAATTGAATCCAATGAAAATGGAACAGTGGATTTGGAATCTTTAAAAGCTGCTGTTGGAGAAGACACTGCAGGGTTCATGCTTACTAATCCTAATACATTAGGTTTGTTTGAAACAAATATTATAGAAATTGCAAAAATTGTTCATGAAGCGGGCGGTTTGCTTTATTATGATGGAGCAAATATGAATGCCAACTTGGGAATTACAAGACCTGGAGACATGGGGTTTGATGTAATGCATTTCAATCTTCATAAAACTTTCGCAACCCCTCATGGCGGTGGCGGGCCAGGAAGTGGACCTATCGGTGTTAAAGAAAAATTAATGGACTTTTTACCGGGACATTACATTGAAAAAACTGATGATGAATATGCATTTTCAGATATACCTAAACATACTATTGGTAAAGTTAGAAGTTATCATGGTAACTTCGGAGTAGTTCTTAAAGCATATGCATATGTTCTGTCGATGGGTAGCGATGGATTAGTAAGCGCTAGTCAATTGGCTGTTCTTAATGCAAACTATATAAAAGAATCACTTAAAGACGATTATTATCTGCCGATAAAATCGATTTGTAAACACGAATTCGTTTTTTCAGGTTTGTTAGAATCAAAAGATGTCAGTACTCTTGATATTGCTAAAAGAATGATGGATTATGGATATCATCCACCAACAATATATTTCCCATTGATTGTTGATCAAGCAATGATGATTGAACCGACTGAAACTGAAACAAAGGAAACACTGGATATGTATATTGAAGCATTAAGGAAAATTGCAAAAGAAGCAAAAGAATCTCCAGAAATATTACATGAAGCGCCGATATCTACTCTTGTAAGAAGACTGGATGAAGTTAAGGCAGCAAGAAAACCCGTTTTGACATGGAAATAAATATGAAGAGGTGAGCAATGTATAAATTTGATTTATGTATTCTAGGAGGCGGACCTGGTGGATATGAAGCTGCAATCGAAGCGGCGGAGTTAGGCAAAAAAGTTGCTGTCATCGAAAAAGATAACTTAGGCGGGACTTGCCTCTTGAGAGGATGTATTCCGACAAAAGCTTATCATCATCATGCAAGCCTTCTTCACCAGATGGAAAAAGAAAACGAAAAAGGTATTTTCAATACGAAAATGGAGTTTTCTTATAATGAAATAGTAAAAGATAAAAATCGTATCGTTACTGAACTGGTAGATGGAATTCACGGGTTGTTCAAAAAGCACGATATTGAAATCTACCATGGTTATGGCGTTATAAAAAACGAGCATGAAATAGAAGTTGGAAATGAAGTTATAAGTTTTGAACATCTTATAATCGCTACAGGTAGCCATCCGATTGTACCGAACATCAAAGGTAATGGACTTGAAAGAGTGATTACATCCGATGAATTGCTGAACTTAGATGAACTTCCAAAGAGTTTGATTATAGTGGGTGCGGGCGTCATAGGACTTGAATTTGCAGGTATCATGAATCAATTCGGCGTGAAGGTGACTGTTATCGAAGCATTGAAAAACCTGTTGCCTATGATGGATCAAACTATAGTTAAAAGATTCAAGCCGTTATTGAAAAAACAGGGGATTCAAACAGAATTCGGCTGTATGGTGCAAGAGATAGAAATGGAAAGCGAATCAAAAGAATTGAAAGTTGTTTATAAAAACAAAAAAGGTGTAGAAGAAAATTCATATGCCGAGTATGTTTTAATCGCGATTGGACGTGGAGCCAATCTAGACGGTTATGGACTAGATGAATGCAGTATTGAATATACTAGAAAAGGTATTGCAACAGATGAAAAATTCAAAACCAATATAGATAACATCTATGCCATAGGTGATGTGAACGGAAAGTATCAGCTTGCCCATGCGGCGACAGCACAAGGGAAGCAGGTAGTTCATCATTTGTTCGGCGATAAGAAATTCAATTTAACGTTGGTTCCAAGCCCTATTTTCACGTTGCCTGAAATGGCGACTGTGGGTAAGACGGAAGAAGCGTTAAAAGACGAAAATATGGATTACAAAGCATTTACTCAGTACTATAGAGCAAATGGTAAAGCCAAAACTCTTCTAGAAGAAGACGGCATTCTGAAAATACTTGTAGATGTAGAAACAGATAAAATACTTGGAGTACATATTTTAGGAGAACGCAGTTCGGATATGATACACATCGGTTCGTTGGCTATTGCCAGTCAAATGACCATGTCTGAGTTGCAAATGCAAATATTTGCTCATCCTACATTATCTGAGTTATATATTTAAATAATAATATAAAGACCCTCTCTGAGTTAAATATCAGTGAGGGTCTTTTCCATGTGGAATACTATTTTAAAAAAATGATATTAGTTGTATGAATAGTAAAATCATATTATTTATATGATGAAATCGAATAAATTAAAAAAATGAATTTTCACAGTAGATAAGTACTTAGAACGATAAATTTTTGCTACGAAGAAAGATAAGGATGGTCATGGTAAAGGACTTGATAGCGTAGAAAATATATTAAAGAAATACGATGGAATTATGGATATTGATTATGAAAACAATATTTTTGAAGTAAGTGTCTTGATGTATAGTTCTACGCTTGCTTAATGATAAACAAGTATTAAACAATTGATTTCACTCTAAACGTATATGAGGTTCGCCATATTGAGTTTGCGAAGTAAGAATTTATGTTAATATGATACCAAAAGAAGAATCTTTATGAAGGAAGGAAACACTTTGAAAGTTTATCTGAAAAAAATTATGCCATTTATTCTACTGACAATGATTGGAGTTTTATGGTATTCTATGGAATTCAAATATTATAAATCTTTTAAGGAAACTGGTATTATAAAGTATGGAAGTGTTGAATCGGTTTACATTGAAAGAAGTGACAACATGATTTTTTTGAATAAAACCGAAATCAAGCAACTTTTTGATATTCTTAAGGAAAGAAAATATAGACGTATTTTCAATAAAAATAACATAATTCAGACTGAGTTTCCTGATGGAATATATACATACGATATCTTTATACAATACAAGAATAAAAACGTTTATATACTACCATTAAGAGATTATATCAGGATAAATTCAAAGATGTACGAAATATCTCCATCAATAGGAGATGATGTCTTGCAAGAGTTTCTTGAGTTTGCAGTTGAATATTGAATATAAGTTTTTATTTGCTTGAACTGAGGAAAAAAATATATAGTTATAATATCAAGACCCTCTCTGAGTTAAATATCAGTGAAGGTCTTTTCCATGTTTTAATATTATTTTTGTAGAAGTTTCAATGTGTTCTTAACTTGCATCAACACTCCAGTTTTCATACACCGCTCATCTACAGCAAAGCTGCTGTTGTGAAGCGATGCAGTCATTCCAAGTTCTTTATTCCCACATCCTATATGATAGAAAGCACCTTTGACTCTATTTGAAAAATACGAAAAATCTTCTCCACCCAGACTGGAAAATTTCTTCATGTGGATTTTGTTTTCGTCTAATTCTTCGTTGGCTGTCTGAATAAGGACATCAATCAATTCATTGTCGTTGATGAGCGGTTCATACCCGGGATTAATATTGACTTCACCTATTCCACCGAATGCTTTTGAAGTGTTTTCAACGATGTCTTTAATTCTATCTTTCATGAAACTTCTTGTTTCTGGATTGAGTGTTCTCAAAGTGCCCAAGATAGTTACTTTATCACTTATGATATTTTCCTTTGTACCACCATTTATTTTACCAAAAGATAAGACTGCTGAATCAAGAGGAGATATATTTCTGCTTATTAGCGACTGTAATGCCCCAATGACATAAGAAGAAACAACAATTGCATCGGTTGCAGTTTCAGGATATGCTGCATGACCTGATTTTCCGTTTATTATAATTTCAATATTATCTGTTGAAGCATTGAGTTTGTCGTATTTCAATTCAACATGTCCGTAATCATAATATGGCATTACATGCAAACCCAGCGTATAATCCACAGTTGGGTTTTCCAGACAGCCTTCTTCTATCATCGGCATGGCTCCACCAGTTGTTTCTTCGGCAGGTTGGAAAAGTAGTTTTACACTTCCGGAAAATTCATTTCTAATCTCATTTAAAATTTTTGCAGTACCGAGTAAAATTGTTGTATGAACATCATGACCGCATGCATGCATCTTACCCTCGTTTAGTGATTTGTAATCTGAATCGAATTCCTCTGTAATAGGCAAAGCATCGATATCCGCTCTAAGGGCGACAACGTTTCCAATGTCAGATTTGTTCCCTTCAATTATTGCCATGACACCTGTTTTCGCAATCTTTTGAATGCTATCGATTCCATAAGATTTCAGATGTTCGATGATTCTTTTTTGAGTTCTGAATTCTTCAAAACCGAGCTCGGGATGCATATGAATATCCCTTCTGATGTTTACTAGATCTTTATATATTTCTTCAATTCTATTATATATATTCATTAGAAGCTCCTTTAAGTAAATAATATTTAGTTTCGATTATTTTCCCGTTTTCAATATATACCTTAGGTGTACGTCTATTCATGGCGCATAACAGACTATTTTTGTTTGTACCGGAAATCCTAGAAAGAGTATATAGATCCATCGTGTTGTTATCTCCATCTGAGAAGATTGTGACTTCATCTCCAATTTCAATGTTTTCAATGTCGGTTACATCTACCATGCATTGATCCATGCATAACAGACCTAGAATTTTAGCTTTTTTGTCACTTACAGTTACAAAAGTATCTTCACTTGTCTTTCTAGGGTAGCCGTCGGCATACCCGAATGGCAAGGTGGCGATTTTCATCTTAGCATCTGCAGTCCAATTTTCATCATAACCTAAATGTTCACCCTTTGAAATTTCTTTGATATGACTGATTTTGGTTTTAAATGTCATTACAGGTTTTAGTGGAATCTGTGTATCGTTTATGGATTGGTATCCGTATATTATAGCGCCTAATCTAACCATATCCAAAGAGTACTCTGGATACCTGATTGATGCGATGCTATCTGATATATGAGTCAGATCGATATTTAGATTGTTTTCTTTTAACAAATCAATGGCTTTGACAAATTTATTGAACTGCATTTTATCTCTATTGGAATCACTTAGTGAAAAGTGCGAAAACATCCCTTCGATATGCAAGTTCGAGAGTTTTGATATTTTCAATATTTCTTCAATACTCTCGAAAGTATCTTTAAATCCAAGTCTGTTAAAACCTGTATCGTATTTTATATGAACATTGGAGATGATTTCCTTTTCTTTAGATAATTCATCTATGATGAGTCCCTGTTCATATGAAAATATAGTTTGAGTGATATTGTTGTTTACAACATATTTCAGATTGTAGTCTTGTGTGTATCCCATAATTAAAATCTTGGCAGATTTGAAATAATCTCTTAGTTCAAGAGCCTCGACTAGTGTAGCCGCTGCCAAGAACTCAACACCGAGTTCAATGAGTTTCTTAGCTATGCTTATTGCTCCATGACCATATGCATCCGCTTTTATGACTGCGCATATTTTCACGTTTTCGTTTAACTTCGATCTTATCAAGTTTATATTGAATTCCAGATTATCTAGGTTTATTTCTAAAAACGTATCTCTAAGCATAAATATCTCCATTCTTAAGATGATTGTATATCAAAAACCCTATATTTCCCATGATTTCTTTTGCCTTGTGATTATCTTCATGACCCGAAGTCAATAAAACGACAATATAGTTATTATCATTGACATTCAGTATCCCTGCATCGTGAACAATTCCCGTTATTTCACCAGTTTTATGCGGAAATGTGGCCGTTTTAGGTGATAAATCTCCAATGTATGCGCCGCATGATGGACATGTATTCAAATGCCCGATCAACTTGCCGCAATTTGAACACTCGATCAAGTTTCTCGATAGACTTTCGTTATGTTTTTGTAAGTTTAGTATATCTAAAGCTAAAGTGCATGAATTCTTTGATAAGGTATTTGGAGTAAATAATTCTTCCAATATCTTGGCAGTGTCGCTTGCACTGGTATAATTATATACTCCAGGAATTACTCTCATAAGTTTTCTGGCAACTAAAGTATCTTTAACATAGATATTGTTTATGCTTTGATTTATATTATCTTTTCCAAGAACATCAAATAGAATGTTTGTAGCTGTATTGTCGCTGATAGATATCATTAAAATTAAAAGGTCTTTCAAGGTAAGTTCTAAATTATCGTGAAGCATATTTAAAGCGCCTGCGCCACCGACTTTTTCCTTGTTTTCCAGTAAAAATATTTCATCTAAAGACAAGACTTCTTTATCTACTTGGTGAAGAGCTTCATAAAGATAAAAAAGTTTGATTATGCTAGCTGAATTGAATCTTTCATTGCTATTCAATTCGATGATTTCACCAGATGTCAGATCTTTCAAAATAAAACCATAATTACAATTTGAAGAATTTAAAATATTTTTAATCGAATTTTCTAGATATTTCATTTTATCACCTATATATTTGATGGTTCTAGGAATTCAATAGTGCCATCATCAGCATTAAGTTCAACCTTGATACCGAAAGGAAATGTCGGTTGTGGGTAATTATGACCAGCTCTAAAATTATAAACAGTAGGCTTTTTATATTTGCCTATTATTTCATTAAAGATAGTCATTAAATCCAAGTCCTTAAAATTATCAGCTTTAGAATCAGGTTCGCATTTCGAGAACGTTCCCAATATAATTCCACTGCAATCAGAAAATTTGCCCGCAAGATCCAATGACATAAGCATTCTATCGATTTTATAATTATGTTCAGATACTTCCTCGATGAAAATTATTTTATCTTTTGTATCTATTTCATAAGGAGAACCTAAGGTAGTAACCAATAAAGATAAATTTCCACCGACTATTTCACCTTCGCATGTTCCAGGATAAAGAGTCTCAATTTTCTCTCCCTCGGGATTTTCTATGATGCCCATAGATTCCTTGCTAAATAGAGATTTTTCTAAATATTCTAAAGTGTAGTCATCGAGTTTATTTATCCAACCCGCCGCAGCCATTGGACCGTGATAGGTTACTAGATTGCACATCTTGTTCAAAGCAATGTGCAAGCCCGTTATATCGCTGTAGCCTATGAAATATTTAGGATTGTTTTTTATTGTTTCATAATCGAGCAGGTTTAAAAGCCTTGGAGTTCCATAACCGCCTTTTAAACAAACAATACCTGAAATTTCTTTGTTCTCAAATGCATCATTAACATCCTTTGCTCTGATATCGTCGGTGCCGGATAAATGACCATGCTCTGATAGACAACTTGGATATACAATAGGCGTCAACCCCATTTTCTCGACTGCCAATCTAGCCTTCTCCACTTTTTCTTTTGTTGTTGGAGATGCTGGTGATATGATAGCGATTTTATCACCTTTTATTAATACTTTAGGTTTCATAAATCCTCCTCGATAAAAAATTTTATTATCATACTTCTTAACAAGAAATATTTTTGGTATGATAAGAAAGAACTTGAAATTATATAAGTAAATGTTTATATTATTTTACAAAAAAAACGTTATGAAATCTATGATTTAAAGTTGAAAGATTAAATTTTATTATAAGAGAGTTGGTAAGTATATGGATAGTAAGATAAAAAAACTACATGAAGAAAATATTTTAGTGGACAGTCACCTTGATTTAGGAGCAATAATTAATAAATATAGAAAAAATGGTGAAACCAAGATATTGAATAAGTATTTTTTAGATGATTTCAAAAGTGCATCCTTCAATTTAATCATTGCTGCAATATTTATAGAAAGCGAGTTCTTGCCAGATATGGCTTTGAAGATGGCTTTAAGGCAGATTGAGGCAATATATGAGGATGTTTCAGAGTGTAGTGAGAATTTCTTTATCGTTAAAGATGAAGATGATTTAGAGAAAATTGAGACCACAGGCAAAATTGGAATACTGATGAGTTTAGAAGGTGCAGAACCAATAGGGAGAAATTTATCATTTCTAAACATATTTTATAGATTGGGTGTAAGAGGGCTAGGATTGACATGGAGCAGAAGAAATTTTGTGGCCGACGGAAGTTATTTTAGAAACCCTGAAGAGGGTGTTAGAGGTGGTTTAACACCATTTGGCATACAAGTTGTCAAAAGAGCAGAAGAACTTGGAATATTCCTTGATGTGAGTCATCTAAATGATGAGGGATTTGAAGATATGATCAAATATTCAAATAAACCTTTTATTGCTTCTCATTCCAATGCTAGATCATTAAACAATTTGAAAAGAAATCTTACTGATGAACAGATAAGAAAAATCGGCGAAAAAGGTGGGGTCGTCGGGGTAAACGGTTATAAGACAATTATTTCAGAGAATGTAAACGAGCAAAACATAAGTAGGTTGTGTGACCATATAGAGTTTATGACAAACATAGCTGGAGATAAAAATATCGGGTTTGGTTTTGATTTATGTAATAAATATTATAATACAGGGAAAAAATATGATGTGATAGATGATCACAGTGAAGTTGTCAAGATAACCGAAGAGCTTTTAAACAGAGGAATGGATGAGAAAATTGTAATTGGCATACTTGGAAGGAATTTTTATGAATTTCTAAAAAAAGCGCTATAAAATTATTTAAAAAAAAGCTATAGAAATTTTGAGTTCTCCATAGCTTTTATTTCATTTTTTCTATAAATTGATCGATACTAGTTTTACGTCTGAAATTTATTGTTTCACTGAATGCACAGTATTTATCCACCAGCATAACAATGAACGACTCCTTGTATTTCGGTAATTTTATAGTCAATGGCCACATATGTTTTACTATAATGTCTTTTTCTAAAGCATTTAAACTGAAATGTTTTGTGGCGTTTCTAAGAGCGGTGTATGGATGTGTAAATCCATGCAGACCTTTACGTGATATTTCTGCTTTTGGAGTGTGCCAATCATATAAAAACAAATCATGAAGCAGAGCTCCTCTAGCAGCAGATTTATGGTCAAGGCCCAAGCGTTTGCATAACAGAAAGCTTTTATATGATACATCTATACTATGCTCAAGGCATGTTATATCTTTATGATGGATGAACTGTTGCATGGAATTTACAACATCACTTTGCATCAAGTCTTCAACATAATACTTATATTCGGTATAGTTTTGAGAATCGGTTTTTAAATCCAACATAATAAATCATCCTATTTTATAATTGTAGTTTAAAACCATTTGAAGAAAAACACAAGTAAAATTATTTAGCAAACACAATGATACCAATGAACAAGTTATAATGTATAGTTGATGTTAATTCAAACCTAGTAACCTAAAAATAAATCTGTTTTGATATTTGTTTTTTCAATACCCGAATCGATTAATCTATCAGTAATAAAATCGACCATCCCAGGTGCCCCTGAAATATAATAATTGGCATCATTTTTATTATTTGCAACAAAAGAATCTATTTTCTGATTGAGAGAATCTCTTTCTATGATAAATAGTATATTCAATCCATCATATTTATTATCGATTTCTTTAAAAGTTTCTTCATAAGCGAATTCTCCTCTATCATCGCAATATAAGACTTCCATATTTTTTGGATTGATTTCTAATGAATCCAACTGTTTGATAAATGATCTAATAGGAGTGATACCAACTCCTCCGGCTATGATGCAGTTCGGCCTCGAATAATCTTCTAATATGAATTTACCCATTGCTGAATCAATAGTCATTAGATCTCCGGGTATTAATTCAAGCAGATTTTTCTTGAAATCACTTGGAGTGTCCACAATTCTAGTAGAAAAAAGCATCATGTTTTCTTCTTTTATCGATGCAAAACTAAAAATTCGGAATTCTTTTTCATCTTTGATTTTTCTGTTCACGAATCTAAAAATACCATGTTGACCGGCTATCCAATCAAAATCTCCTTGAATATCAAAGAAAAACGAATAAACATCTGATGTTTCTTGTTTTATTTCCCTTAGTGATAATTTTATTTTTTCTTTTGTTTTTTTCATGAAACGTTCATCTCCCTTCGAGTTTTAAATTACCCGTTTTCTTTATTGATGAAACAAATATTGAAATATAGAAAGACCATCCATTATTTGGACAGTTTTTCTGTCAATCAGATTCATAAACCAATTCATTTTAACTATTTTCAGTGATAAATATCTTCAAAATTCCCATCGCATGACATCAGCTGGAGATTTCTTGTTTAAAATATGGTTTATAAACTAATACAGTCATATAAAAATATGCAATCGGGTTAGTATATTCAAGATATTTGTTTCTATGTTCAATACATTAAGAGGGATTGATGATTATGAAACGCTGTTTGAAAATGCATTGTCAGGTCTGCTAAAAGGACTTGAGGAGATTAATACTATTTGACGTTATGAATGGAAGATGATATTATTCAGTATATAAAAGTGAATATTTAACTTCAGGGCAGGGTGAAATTCCCGACCGGCGGTATAGTCCGCGAGCCTTTTTGGCTGACTTGGTGAGATTCCAAGACCGACAGTAAAGTCTGGATGAAAGAAGTAATAATAGGTTTCGTTGATTTTTGATGTTGCTTATTTATTGTTGTTATTAGACTCTGAAGATTAATTTTTTCAGAGTTTTTATTTTTTTAAAAAATAATAGTGGGGGTGAAAATTTGAATATACACTATATGAAAAGAGCTATTAAACTTGCAAAAAAAGGCATTGGATATACCAATCCCAATCCACTGGTCGGTGCTGTCATTGTAAAAAACGACAAGATAATCGGAGAAGGATTCCATGAAATTTATGGAGGACCTCATGCCGAGGTCAATGCATTTAATAGTGCGGAAGAAGATGTCGAAGGAGCTACAATGTATGTTACATTAGAGCCTTGTTCTCACTTCGGTAAAACTCCGCCTTGTGCAAATTTGATTGTAGAAAAAGGTATTTCTAAAGTGATTATTGGAATGAAAGATCCAAATTCATTAGTTGCGGGTAAAGGTATTGAAATTTTAAAAAATAGTGGAATAAAAGTGGAAATGGGCATTTTAGAAGAAGATATTAAAAAACTAAATGAAATATTCATTAAATTTATAACTACTAAAAAACCATTTTGCATTCTGAAGACCGCAATGACATTGGATGGGAAAATTGCATCGGTGAAAGGTGATTCAAAATGGATAACAAATGAAGAATCCAGGACATACGTGCATAAACTCAGACATCAAGTTTCAGCGATTATGGTTGGGGTTGATACAATTATTGCAGACAATCCTAAGTTGACTACTAGACTTGTCGATAAAAACGGACTAGATCCGATAAGAATTGTTGTCGACACAACAGGGAGAACACCTTTAGATTCAAATGTACTTAATATTAACTCAGAGGCTATAACTATTGTGGCAACGACAAACAAAATAGATAGTGTCAAGATTAAAGCGATTGAAGCAAAAGGAGCAAAGGTGATTATCACTCCTTTAAAAGATGGTAGAGTGGATTTGGAAAATTTGATGATTCAGCTAGGTGAACTGAATATCGACAGCATTTTGCTTGAAGGAGGATCGACATTGAATTTTAGCGCAATCGATCAAGGAATAGTGGATAAGGTCATAGCTTTTGTTTCTCCTAAAATCATTGGTGGAGATCAAGCTAAAACACCTGTCGGCGGTAAGGGAATTGAAAACATGGAAGATGCGGTTGCTTTGGAAAATATCGATGTATCTAGATTTCATGAAGATATCATGATTGAGGGTTATGTAAGAAAGGGCGAATGATAATGTTTACAGGACTGATAGAAGAAATAGGAGAAGTCGACAAGGTTGCAAAAGGTGCAAAATCGGCTCAAATTACAATCAAGTCCAAAAAAGTTCTAGAAGATATAAAACTTGGAGACAGTATAAGCACAAATGGAGTATGCCTTACGGTTGTTAAATTTGATAAAAATAGTTTTGTTGTAGATGTTATGCCGGAAACAATGAGGCGAAGCAATTTGAGAAATGTAAAATCAGGGAGTAAAGTAAATTTAGAAAGGGCGATGAAACTTGGAGACAGGCTTGGAGGTCATATTGTATCTGGGCATGTCGATGGAATCGGCATTATTAAATCAATAGACGAAGAGGACAATGCTACTTGGGTTGCAATCGAAGCTTCTTCGGATGTTATGAAATATATGATCGACAAAGGCAGTGCGACTATAGATGGAATCAGTTTAACTATAGCTGAAGTTGAAGATAAAGTTTTTAAAGTGTCGATAATACCGACGACAAAAGGAGAAACAACTCTATTAGACAAACATATCGGTGATGAATTGAATATAGAGTGCGATGTTGTTGGAAAATATATCGAGAGATTCATGATATTCAGTCAAGAAGAGACATCGAAAAATTCAATCGATATAAATTTTCTTAAAGAAAATGGATTTATGTAAAGGTGGATGTAAAAATGTATAAATTTAATACAATAGAAGAAGCGATAGAAGATATAAAACTAGGGAAAATGATCATAGTTGTGGATGACGAAGACAGAGAAAATGAAGGCGATTTACTTATGGCGGCTGAAATGGCTACACCTGAGAAAGTGAATTTCATGGCTATGCATGCGAGAGGTCTTATATGCACTCCCATGATAAAGGAAAGGGTAAATGAATTGAATATTTACCCTATGGTGGCTGTAAATACCGACCCTAAAAATACTGCGTTCACTGTATCGGTGGATGCGATAGAAACCACTACAGGTATATCGGCGGCCGAAAGAGCAATGACTATCAGAAAGTTGATAAACTCTGAATCGAGTTCAAATGATTTCACTAGACCGGGTCATGTTTTTCCCTTGGTAGCGAAGAAAGGTGGAGTTCTAAAAAGAGCCGGTCATACTGAAGCTGCAGTGGATTTTGCAAAGTTGGCAGGATTATATCCAGCCGGTGTCATATGCGAAATAATGAATGACGACGGAACTATGGCCAGGGTACCTGAGCTTATGAAGTATGCAAAAAAGCACAAATTGAAAATAGTGACTATAGCAGACTTGATTGCCTATAGAGGAAAAAATGAAACTTTGATAGAAAGAAGTTCTGAAGCACTTATGCCGACAAAATACGGTGATTTTAAAATCGTCGGCTATATCAATAAACTTAACGGAGAACATCATGTGGCTCTTGTCAAGGGAGATATCTCTACTGGAGATGACATATTGGTGAGGGTTCATTCGGAGTGTTTGACTGGAGATGCCTTCGGATCGCGAAGATGCGATTGTGGAGATCAATTGACTGAAGCTATGAAAATGATAGAAGAAGAAGGAAAAGGCATTCTGCTTTATATGCGTCAAGAGGGAAGAGGCATAGGTATGATAAACAAAATCAAGGCATATGCTCTTCAGGATCAAGGAATGGATACAGTAGAAGCGAATCTAGCTTTGGGTTTTCCGGAAGACATGAGAGATTATGGTATCGGAGCTCAAATATTAGCTGATTTGGGCGCTGTAAAAGTAAGGTTGATTACAAACAACCCTAAAAAATTGTCTGGAATTTCTGGATACGGAATAGAAGTAGTAGGAAGAGTTGCTATACAAATGAAACATAATGAAAAAAATGAATTCTATTTAAAAACCAAGAAAGAGAAAATGGGACATATGCTGAATTTTGAGGAGGAGGAAGAATAAAATGAAAACTTATGAAGGAAATTTAATTGCCGAAGATTTAAAGTTTGCAATAGTTATCGCTAGATTCAATGAATTCATCGGAAGCAAATTATTATCAGGTGCTATAGATGCGTTGGTGCGTCATGGGGCAGAGGAAAAGAACATCGAAATCATTTGGGTACCAGGTGCATTTGAAATACCATTGATTGCAAAAAAACTTGCCAAATCGGAAAGTTATGATGCAATCATATGTCTAGGAGCTGTCATCAGAGGAGCTACAACACATTTCGACCAAGTATCGAATGAAGTGACGAAGGGTATTGCAAGCGTATCGCTAGAAACAGAAGTACCTGTGATATTTGGAGTATTGACAACTGATACAATCGAGCAAGCCATTGAGAGAGCAGGAACAAAAGCTGGAAATAAAGGTGTCGATGCTGCTGTTACCGCTATAGAAATGGCAAATTTATTAAAGGGAATTTAGATAATATGTTTGATGATGTTAAAACGATTTTCTTTGATTATGATGGTACTATTCATAATAGCATAAAAGTATATGGACCTGCCTTTAGAAAAGCTTATGGCTATTTGACTGAAAAAGGTGTTGTTACCAACAAAATATGGACTGATGATGAAATTTCCTATTGGTTGGGATATAGTGTCAAGGCCATGTGGAAAGAATTCATGCCAGATCTTGATTCAATGCTTAGAGATGAAGCTAGAAAAATGATTGGCGACGAAATGCTTAGATTGATAAACAAAGGTGAAGTCGTGCTTTATGATGGGGCATTGGAAACACTTTCATATTTACGCCAAAAAGGGTATAGGTTGATATTTATAAGTAATTGTAGTATAAGCTATAGGGATATTGCAAGAGATACACTTGGATTAGGTAAGTACTTTGAAGAAATGGTATGTTCGCAGGAGTATGGATATATTCCTAAATATGAAATATTATCTATGATAAAAGATAAATACCCTCAAAAAATGGTCATGATAGGAGATAGATTTCAAGATATCGAAGCCGGTATAAGAAATGGAATTCATACAATAGGATGTAGTTATGGATTCCATAGACCTGATGAATTAAATGAAGCTGATTTAATTATAAATGATATAAAAGAATTGATGACCATATTATAGCTGCTGTATTTATACAGCAGCTTTTTTTTTATTTTTTTATGTATTTTTCATACATTTTTCTCATAATTAGTTGTTATATTCAAGGTACAGGAAATATATATCAAATAAGATGTTAGTATAAAACCTAGGATTGACCTTTTCATGATAAAGATGTATTATTAGTCTATCTGAAAATAGATATCAACTGGGATTAAGGTGAGAAAGTGAATAGAATCGAGAATAAACTAACGAGAAAAAAAGTCGGTTTGGCTTTTGGTGGCGGAGGTGCGAAGAGTTTCGCACACATTGGCGTTGTAAATGTATTAAAGGAAAATAATATACCGATAGATTTTTTAGCGACTTGCAGTTCTGGTTCAATGATGGGTGCTCTGATTGCAAACGAGGTGTCTAATATTGCTATTAGAAAAAAATTCAGCGAAACTTTAAAAAGAGTTTCTTGGTTTAAACCTACAATAAGTAAAAAGGCGATATTTTCACAAAGAAACATTCAAAGTATAATAGTAGATCTTTGTGGTGACATAAATATTGAAGATTTAAAAATGCCTATGAATATCATAACTACAAATTTGAATACAGGAAATTTGAAGGCTTTTGATTCTGGTAATTTGAAAGATGCAGTAACGGCTTCGTCAGCATTTCCAGGTATATACAAGCCAGTTAAAATTGGAGAAGATTATTACGTTGATGGAGGGTTGTTGGATAGTATTCCTGCAGATATTTGTAGAGAATTTGTTGGTGACGACGGTATTGTTATTTCAATATCTTTAGATGGACATTTAAGTAGAACAATAGATAAAATAAACATTTTCAGTATGATGTATAGAGCGATTTATATTCCTCTAATCAATAATCGTGAAAAAATAATAAAAGAAAACTCAAATATAATAATAAAGGTGTTCAATCACCAAGAGTTCAATTTTAAAAACTGGAGAGAAATATTTAGATTTTATTCGATTGCTAGAACAGATGAATTTATAAAACTAGGGGAAGAAGCGGCTATAGAATATTTAGATGAAATAAAGGAACTATTGAGAATTGAAGAAGTTAAAGCAAGCTAAGATGATGATTGATAATTATCATCTTTTTTCATGATGTTAGAATACCAAACAGCAATTGAATTCTTTGTATAGTATCTATGAAATATTATTAATGACCAATAAAAAAAAGGGTAAGTATATTATATGTTGAATAATATTATAAACAGAGGAATGAGAATCCTTAGTCATTTGATAAATACTATATTTTGTTTAGGTGGTTAAAACATGAAAAAAATTATAATGAAAAATTCTAAAGCTATTGTTACTTGTGATGATGATAGAAAACAATTATTTGGCTATGACATTTTAATTGAAGATTCGATTATCAAAGAAATCGCTAGAAATATTTCAGTAGATGATGAAACTGAAATAATGGATGTAAGCAATTATCTTATTTATCCAGGATTGATTAATACACATCATCATTTTTATCAAGTGTTGACTAGAAATATTCCTGAGATTCAAAAGATGGAATTATTCGATTGGCTGCTATGGCTATATGAAAGATGGCGTTTTCTGACAACTGATATGGTTTACGCGGCTAGCATGACAGCGATGGGTGAACTTGTTAAATACGGATGCACGACGATGCTGGATCATCATTATGTTTTTCCAGAGAATCAAGATGAGTTGATAGATGTTCAATTCGATGCTGCTAAAAAACTTGGAGTGAGGCTGCATGCCTGTAGAGGGAGCATGTCGCTTGGAAAATCGCAAGGAGGTTTGCCACCTGATGATTTAGTCCAAACTTCTGATGAAATCTTGAAAGACAGTGAACGTTTGATTAATAAATACCACAATGCAAATCATGGTTCATATAGTCAAATTGTATTGGCGCCGTGTTCTCCCTTTTCTGTAGATAGTGAAATTATGAGAGAGAGTGCAAAACTTGCAAGAAAATACGGTGTTAAGTTGCATACGCATTTGTCTGAAACAGAAGATGAAGTTGAGTTTTGTTTAAAAACATTTGGAATGAGACCACTTGAATATATGGAAAGTGTAAACTGGGTTGGAGAAGATGTATTTTATGCCCATGGAATTTTCTTCAATGATGAAGAATTGAAGAAATTAGCTGAAACGAAAACAGGAGTTGCTCATTGTCCTGTTTCAAATATGAAATTATCATCGGGGATAGCTAGAATCAGCGAGATGCAAGAACTTGGTGTTACTGTTGGTTTAGCTGTCGATGGGAGTGCATCAAATGACAATTCTAATTTACTTGCTGAAATCAGAACTGCATATTTGCTTCAGAAATTGAGATACAAGGAAAAAACTACGGATGCGAGCGAGATATTACAGATTGCCACACGTGGCAGTGCAAAACTTTTAGGCAGAGACGATATAGGAAGTATAGAAGTCGGTAAATGCGCAGATATGTTTTTTGTCGATGCGACAAAAATGAATTACTCTGGATGCTTAGATGATCCAGCTGGAATCCCTGGCATAGTAGGAATTAATGAGCCGGTTGCAATGACAATGGTCGGTGGAGATATTATTTATAAAGATGGGAAATTTAAAGATATAAATGAAGTGGAATACGCAGATAAAGTAAATGAATATTCAAAGGTTTTAAGATAATCAATTAGACTTATGTATTCATGCATAGGTCTTTTTTAATGGTATATTAAAAACGGAGGCGTAATATATGAAGACTATTGGTTTACTAGGTGGAATGAGTTGGGAGTCATCATTGGAATATTATCGAATTATAAATGAAGAAGTGAGAAAAAGATTGGGAAAATCACATTCTGCAAAGTGCTTGTTATACTCTTTTGATTTTTTTGAAATAGAGAAACTGCAAAACGAAAACAGATGGGATGAACTAGAACAAATTTTAATAAAAAACGCTTTGAATTTAAAAAATGCTGGAGCTGAATTTCTTGTTATTTGTGCCAATACAACGCATTTATATGCACAAGTCATTGAAGAAAAAGCTGGGATAAAAGTTGTTCATATTGCAGATGCTGTCGGTAAGGAAATAAAGCAAAAAGGACTTAGTAAAGTTGCGTTGCTTGGAACGAAATACACTATGGAAAGTGAATTCTACAAAAATATTCTTAAAGAAAAATATAACATTGATATTATTATTCCGAATATCGATAAGAGAGAGATAATACACAGAATAGTATATGAAGAACTGGTAAAAGGAATTCTAAGTGAAGAAAGCAAAGAAAAATATGTTGATATTATTAATGGCATAGATGCAGAAGGTGTAATTTTGGGATGCACTGAGATTCCATTGCTTATAAAGCAAGAAGATGTATCGATGCCGGTTTTCGATACGACTGCAATTCATGCTATCGAAGCTGTAGATTATGCACTTGATGATAATTAAAGACAGTCATTAGAAGTGACTGTCTTTAATAGTGTCAATAATTTTATTCAGCAGTTGAATATTTTTTGATTTGTCTTTACTGATCCTAGGAATTGATGACCATATGCTATTGAAGAAATATTCGAAAGCACTTACAATAGTAATTTCATTTGCAAATGAAAGCTCTATAGCATTATCGAGATTTTTGGTTGTGACAAAATTATTGGTAGAAATGATGAAATTCATTGGTGCCATCTGTAGAAGTTCTTTTGAATCGATGATAACGACATTTGATTCGGTATCGTTTTGAAGATGCCGAATTAGTGATTCAAGTAGTTGTATGATATCATTATGATTCATCAATATATCTTTTTCTGCTAAAAACGACAATTGATTAGATTTGATTTTGTCGGATGCAATTAAATTGTTAAAAAGATTGAAGTTGTAAATGATATCAATAGTTTCGAGATTTGTATTACTAAATATTTCATGAAAATAAATTATCCGATTGATTTTTTCTTCATCGACATTATTATTGACAAGAATATTTCTTAAAAGATCTGGTTTAAAATGAATAAATGACGGCTCGTATGTATAAAAATAAGATTTGGTTTGATTATGTTTATAGTCTTGAATTTGTTTGATGAATTCTGGAATTTTATTTGAGCTGTATTTTGTTACAAGTGGGTTTGAATTCTCCAAATAGTGATTAAACATATTTTCATACATATTTACACTGAAATCATCACAATACATAGCTGTATATCTTTTGGATATTTGATTATTGTAATTGACACCGTATATTACTGAATGATTTTTAATAATAAACAAAGTTTGCTTTGAAGGGGTGTCGATAAATTTTGTGTAGTAATGCGATTCGATATTAACATTTGAATATAACTGAATCCAATATTTAATAACACTTGAAATATCTTCAACTTCCCTGTCGACAAAATGAATCATCTTGATTTTATGATTGTTTTTAAGTATTTTATTTAATTTTTGATTCCATTCACTTAAAAAATTATCATCTTCAAGCATCCATGTCATATCTTCTTGGCTAAATAGAAGTAATTCTTGAGGTTTATTCATATTTAAAACAACATCAAGGAATTCAAGAACCGCTTCTCTTCTTCCAGAATTACCTTTGTAAATTCTAAAATTATAATCATAAATATCATTATTCGTATCATGGGACAAAGGAATATCGAATGGGGATAGTAGATCATTTTGAATATCATTCAATATAAATAATTCTAGATTTTCTTTAAGTTCATTTATATTGGTAATTTCGATTTCTTTTTGTAAGAATATTTTTTTTAATATTCTATACTGATTGATTTTATCGATTTTTATGAAATAATCAATTAGATTTTCAAAATGAGGTGCTTTTTTATTGATTTTTCTCTTCTTGTTTTTCCATTTACTGATCAAAGAGACATCTACATGAATCACTTCGGACAATTCTTTTCCGCTAATGTTCAAACTACTCATTAAATAGGCCAAATTGCTTTTATATCTATTAGGCATGGATACACTTCCTTAGAAAATAATGGAATCTATAAATATCTTCTCATTTTGTCAACTAAATGTCAATTAGCATAATATGACAAGTATGCATAAAGACTACTTAATATTAAATAATCGTAATATAATACAAGTGTGTAGTCACTGATTTATACTGTATAAGCCATATTAGTATAAATAGAAAGGACCGAGAAATTTCTCGGCCCTTTTCACATCTAAAGCTACTAAATTACAGTTAAGCCGCTTTGGATTCTTTTTCAACAATTGTTGCGGAAGAATCTTTAAAAACATTAAATGGTTTACCAACAGGTAAAAGAACTTTCTCATAAAGTGTATTAAGGATAGTCGCAGCAAAAGCGTAAAAGGTAACTATTGATATCAATAATTCAGAATAGGCAGCCAATGTGTGTCCTGCTTCTATTCCCCAAACAGTGCTTAATGATAATCCTAAGAATAATAAATCTATAAGTATAAAATCGATAAATAAAACTTTGTTGGTTTTCATTGAGCCGATGGTTATAATTAATGAGAAAATAAAATATCCAATAAAGGCGAATCCGAGTTGTCTGATGTCGATGTTGTTCGCCATACCTTCTCCAAATACTCCTAAATTAATCATCCATGTCATCGTCACACCTAGCCAGAATAGACCGTAGCTGGTAAAAACAGTTGTTCCGAATACATTGTTTCTTTTAGAATCTAAAATTCCTGCAATCAATTGTGCACTTGCACCTAGGAAAAACGACCATGGAATAATAAGTGATGTACCTGTAGTTAATCCTAATTTCTGTGATGACGCAACTAAAGTAACCATTGCCAATCCGAAAAGTCCAAGAGCTGAAGGATCCGCTGTTGTAATTTTTGTTTCATTTGTTTGCATGTATTTCCTCACAATATTAATTTTATAAAACCTTGTTAAGAATAGCAGAGAGAAAATTGATAGTCAATGAAATTACAAGAATATATAATGTTTATAGATTATTAACAAGTGATAAATATTTATTTATTGTATCTTTTTAAAATAATGTCAGATTTTTCAGTGCATTTTTCAATAGATTCCATGACAATTCCTCTAAAGCCTTTTTTCTCTAGAGTGTATAGTGCTTCAATTGCAGTACCGCCTGAAGAAGTAACATTGTCCTTTAATTGTCCAGGATGCATTTCTGAATCTCTCACTAATTTGGCAGCACCTAAAATTGATTGAGAGACCATTCTATAGGCTGCGTCTCTAGGGAGACCTTTTAAAACTGCACCGTCAGCAAGTGCTTCTATAAACATATATACAATAGCTGGTGAAGAACCAGATACAGCAGTTACTACATCCATTAATTCTTCAGGAATAATTTCTGTCCTTCCGAATGAATGAAATATTTCTTGTACGATATTCAGATCGTCTTCAACTACATTACCGTTATAACTGATTGCAGTCATGGCTTCTTGAACAATTGCTGGAGTATTCGGCATGGTTCGGATTATTTTCACCTGAGAATTAAAATGACTACATAAATAAGAAATCGTTATACCAGCAGCTATTGAAATAACAAGAGTATTTTTCTCTTCTATAATATCTCGGATTTCTTCAATAACACCAGTTATATGTTTTGGTTTTACAGCAAGAACAATGACATCGGCAAAATCGGCTACTTTTCTGTTATCTGTTGATATTCTAACGCGATATGATTCTCTTACTTTTTCTAGTTTGTTAAAATGTCTATTGCTGATTTTTATCAGATTAGGATCAAATTTATTAGAATTCATCATTCCGGCAACTATTGCCTTAGACATATTCCCTGCACCAATTATACCTATTTTTGGGTGCATATGTTCACCACCTTTTTGATTATTAATGAATTATATTACAATTTCGTAAAAAAGTAAAATGAGAGAAGCAATTAACTTCTCTCATTTCCCATGAAACCTATAACTATAAGTCCGGGTCCTACATGCGATCCAATTGTCGGTGATTCTTCACTGATAATGATATCTGTAAATCCGAGTTCGTTTTCTATCATAGATTTGAACTTATTAGCATCTTCTACACAATTGCCGTGTCCGATGATTATTGGAGATAATCCAGGATTATAATTTGTTTTAATAACTCTTAAGAAATTTTTATATACTGTTTTTCGGCCTCTTACTTTTTCTTTTTGTCTTAGTTTTCCTTCTGTATCTACATCCATTATAGGCTTAAGATTTAACAGAGTGCCTACTGTTGCTAAAACTGGAGGGATTCTGCCTCCATTCTTCAAAAACATCAAGTCGTTGACAGTGAAAATATGATTGACTTTTAATCGGTTTTCTTCAATATATTTAGCAATCATAGTTATTTCATTTTCCTCAAGCATTTCCACAGCTTTTTTCACAATGACTCCGTAACCGACAGATGCACAATATGAATCGACTATTGTGATTTTCGCATCAGGATATTCTTCTAAAAACATTTCTTTTGCAATAACGGCATTGTTATAAGTACCACTCATGCCAGACGAAAATGCAATATATAAGATTTCTTTATTCTGTTCGTATAAAGTTTTAAATTTATCAAAAAATTTAATTGGAGCTATTTGAGATGTGCTTGGAACGACACCGTTTCTTAAAGCTTCATAAAAATCTTTATATGAAACTTCTATACCATGATCATCTAAGAAATCGTTATCGTCTAAATGAATGGGCATGCTGATCATATGTAAAATATTATTATTTTCTTTGTAAAAAGAACTAGGAAGGTTGCAACATGAATCTGTTAGTATAATTTTATTCATAAATATTCCTCCTTTGATGAACACTGATATTATATCAAAAAATTCTGTACGTATACAGTGATATAATTAGATAATTGAACAAAATCGCTGCGCGATAGTCACGACGATTCTACACTTACCCCAAATTTTTTCTTAAATCAAAAAAAAATAATAGCTTTTTACATTTAACTGTTGTAATGTTTAATCACGACAAAAAACT
>JAYENG010000317.1:0-5064 GCA_034721975.1 Bacillota bacterium | reverse complement strand
GAGTTAAAACCTATGCTAAAGCTACTAATAAACCTAAATCATTCGATCCCGAAAAATATGCTCAATCCCTTGTTCTTCTAATCCAGATGCCAAGCTTACATATTTAATGGTCATTTTGGATATTACATCAAAAGAATTCTTTCAACCAATGGATTCGGTCTTATCAGGGATATAAACTTTTATAATCCTGATAATGAACTTGATATCGATATGCATCCTTCGGATATTAAAGATCAATACGATGCTATATCTTTAATCCCAGCTCTTGAAACATTCTTTCAGCTTCATCCTGATTTTAAATATAAATATTTCTTAGGAGATTCCGGTTTTGATGCTGATGATAATTATGCATATCTTTATGAAAAACGAGAGATTATTCCTATTATAAACTTAAATCCAAAGAATTCGCTTCATTTACCAGATGCTCCATTAAACGAAATTGGTATTCCCACTTGTCCATATAATCCCGAATTACCAATGGTTTTCGATGGTTACACTAGGGAAAAGGGCCGTGCTGACAGAATCAAATACATCTGTCCAAAAGTTAAGAAAACAGTTGAAAATAATAAACACACGTATATCTTAAGTTGTGATAATCCATGCATCGCCTCAAAATGCGGACGTATAAAAAATCTAACGATTCACCATAATTACAGATTTAATACATCTATGCCGAGAGATGATATCAAATGGCAAAAACTTTATCGCCTTAGAACTGTTTGTGAAAGATCAATTGCTCAACTCAAATCATTCATTCAGATTAATTCATCCAAAGTCAGAAATTCCATTTCTTAAAATCTGATATTATTCTTGCCGGAATATCTCAATTGATTCCCTTTATTCTGTTATACAAAACCAAAAATCATTCTACTCCACTCGCTATAAAATCGTTAATTGCTTAGCCGTTCTTAATTAAATATCTACAGTAGTTGTTTTTGTTATTCCCATTTTTCTTTGCTTTGTTCTGTTTATTTCTCATCTGCAAAATATTTCTGTGGATAATTATCGATTTTATTCTTTTCGCACTCCGCAACTACCTATAATTATTATACACATTTCCACCTTATAAAAAAAGGAAAACACACGCAAAACGTGTTGTTTGATGGCTATTATGTCTTGGTGACTAGTGAGTATGAAGAAACAGCAGGAAAGATTATCGATATTTATAGAGGCTTATGGAATATTGAGGAATCCTTTAGAGTAACCAAGAGTGATTTGAAGACAAGACCGATTTATGTTTCTACGGAAGATCATATCAAGGCACATTTTCTGATTTGTTTTATAGCTCTGCTATTGTCAAGACTTCTCGAACATGTTACGGATCATCAATACAACATTACTAAAATGATTGAAAGTTTGCAAAAGAGTAGTTGTACCAATGTGCAGCAGAATTATTATCTGTTTGATTATTATGATGAAATACTAGATTGTATTGGAAGAGCTTTAAATGTTGATTTTTCAACGAAGATTAGAACTTTGCAACAGATTAAAAAAAATATTTCTGAAACTAAAAATCGTTGACTTTACGCTACACAAAAAAGAAACCCATAAAACGTACTGATTCCAGTAGGTTTCATGGGTTTTACTACTTCATTTACTGCAAAACTTAAGTTATTTATCTATGTGCTAAGTATATGGGTAACGACTACTCACTTCAAGCGCTTATGCGTAATTTATTCATTTTTTTACCCATACTTTGTCTTTGATTTAAGTTGCGACAATAACACTTCTTCTATCAAGCTCGCTTTCACTGTTTATCACTTGGTGATTTTTCAAAAAAAGAATCCACTAAAATTAGCAGATTCTGATTGGTGAAATTGTGGCTTTAAATGGTGGAGGTGGACCTACACCATCGCTAACCGCAATTCTTCCTCTTCCCAGAAATCAATCCAGAAAGCCCTTTGGCTTAAACATCTGAGAAATTTGTAATCAATGCATAACTAACATTTACAATGGTAGTGTTTTTTAGGAGAGCAGGTCAGGGACATAATACTATTAGTTTTTCTTCAGCAGAAAATCGAGAATATTAATATGTTTTATACCCTCTCTAGAAAAATCGTACTTATCCATTGATAATACATATTTTGGAAAATTATCATCCACTGAATCAAAAGCACCAAACTCACGTCTAACAGCCTTATCATCCGTAAGTAAATATGCCACTTGATAGTAACTTCGATTATCTCCATCCATAACAACAAAATCAATTTCACCTTTTACGGTCTTCCCGACATAGACATCATAGCCTCTATAAATTAATTCATTATATATGACATTTTCTATTAGAGCATCAATTTCAGTTTTGAAACCCGTACTATTAATTTTTGAAAGACCAAGATCAGTTAAATAGTATTTATCTGATCTAGTTAAAATTCTTTTTCCTCTAATATCATATCGTACTGCTTTATTCATGATTAAGGATGATTTTATATAGTTTATATATCCATAAATTGTCTCTGTCGATACCTTTCTGTTAATGCTTTCAAAAAATTTAGAAATGGATTTTGCTGAAAAAATCTGTGATGTATTCATCACCATGTATTCAACAATTCTATTTAATACATCAACATCTTTAATTTTACTTCTCTGAACAATATCTCTAAGTACTATAGAATTATACAAATCACGAAGATACACCTTTGTTTCAGTCACAGATTGCATTAAAAATCGCTGTGGCATTCCACCATAATTCAAGTAATCCATAAAATCCTCGTCTCGGATATTATCTTTATTTAGCCCTTTTATTTCACACGTTTCCGAAAATGAAAAAGGCATAATCTTAAAACTTACATATCTTCCTGATAAATGAGTTGCTAGTTCACCAGATAACAACTTGCCATTTGACCCAGTCAGAAACACACTACAATTAATTGTAGCCCTAAAGGAATTAATTGCTTTTTCAAAATTAGTAACATTCTGAATTTCATCAAACATCAAGTAATATTTATTATCATCGACAATCTTTTCCATAATGTACTGATGCAAGTCCAACTCGTTTGCTATATATGAATAACTTAAATCTTCAAAGTTTACATTAATTATATGTGATTCTTTGACACCTTTATTGATTAACTCCGCTTCAATTTGCTTTAGCAATACTGATTTACCACAGCGACGAATTCCAATTAATACCTTGATTAAATCTGATTCATAAAAGGGTCTGATTCTTGCCAAGTACTCTTTTCGAATAATCACAACGCTCACCTCTTTGTTCTATTATAACAAAACTATTATTATTTATCAATTTATATTTTGTTTAAACAAAATATAATCCATGCCATTTCATTGCATCAAAATATTGCGAGGTAAGAGTTATATATATTTGGTACATTAAGTATGTGCTCATAGAGAGTGCAAACTGACCATTCCACTTCAAGAAGAATTTCAAATTATCCTTATTTTCAGGCCACTTCACATTAAAAATAACAAAATCCACTGATTTCAGCGGGTTTCTAATAAAGCAATAGTCCCATTCTTTTGTGGTGGAGGTGAACCTACACGACCACTAACAACAATTCTTGTTCTTTAAAGAAAGTCACTTGATTACGTCTAGTAACACAAGCTAATTAACTGTTTATTTATAGATATCTTTTCGGTGGCCCACTTCTACAGCAACAATAATTAATTTCAAATCCTCAATCTTTACAAGAATCCTATAATCTCCAATACGATATCTCCATTTGTCATGTAAGTTTCCTTGAAGTGATTTCCCATACGCTCTAGGATTCTCACATCCCTGCAATTTATCCTCAATGTATGCAACGATGAAGGCGACAATTCTTTTGTCCATTTTCTTGAGCTGCTTAACTGCAGTTCTAGAATGCTCAACTCCATACTTCATAGTCCGAGTTCCCTTTTCAATTCCTCATGGCTCAATCGCTCATTTTCTCGTTCTTCTTCCCAAACTTTATTGAACAAAGTCAGGTCATACTCATCTTCGATTTTCTCTATAACTGCCTCTCTGATGAAAGATGACAAATCGACATTGTGCAATTCTTCGTATTTTCTGATTAGTAAATCATCTCTTTCATTCAATCTCAATGATACAGTCCCCATTTAGTCCACCTCCAGAATGTATTACATCGTATTACGTTCACATTGTATGCCTATTCACTCAAATTTTCAAATCTAAAAATAAAAGAACCCACTATGGACTGCTACCCGTCAAGTAGACAACTGAAAAAATATAAAATTTTACTGCCAATGGATTTAAAGCCGCTGGTATGCACAGAATGGGCTGAAATACGATTATAACAACGGAAGAATCGAGGGGTAAACAACAAAATAAAGGTTATCAAGAGAATCGCTTTCGGATACAGAAGTTTCTATCATTCCAGAAACAGGATACTTATTTCACTCAACATCGCAAATTTAAAAACGGCCTAGAGTTTACACTCCAAACCGTTCTTAATTATTGATTATAGTTTATGCTTATTCTACTGTCTCTACTCTCCACCAACACCATTTGACAAAGAGCCTGTTTATCATCATCCTCCATGACAAATATGAATAACTTTGACATCATCACCATCACTGATGACAGTCGATTCTCTTTCATCATCTTCAATCACTCTTCCATTTAATTTAATAACCAAACCAGGAAAAGTGAAATTATTTCTTTTTAGCAAATCTTCTATCGTCATTCCAACGGTGTATTCTTGTTCCCAATTATTAACTTTTATCATTCAAATACTCCTATAAACAGAGTTCTTAGCATCAGATTGAGTCGAAACTCCACCTGATGGTTAGAAATCGTTATCCAGGGACTGTAGAATTCTCATTTCCAACCAATCGAGGATTAAATCTTAGAATTCTTAGTCATCGGATAAATGTCTCTTGACAACCTCGATCACATCAGGGAAATCCATACCTAGTTCTTGAAGTTTTTCAACAGTTGGAACACCTTGATCAGACCAACCTTTTCTGACATAAACGGTATCCATCAATTTGATATATTGACTCATCCTGTATTCTCGAGTTTTAGCCATTCTTTCTTCTAAAGTCATATCTTTTGGATCAAGTCCTATTTTTTCAACCATTTCTTTATCATATCTTTCTTCTCTT
>JAYENG010000316.1:0-5105 GCA_034721975.1 Bacillota bacterium | reverse complement strand
TATACTTTCAGGAGGTCCGTAAGGATTGGCGTTTGAACTGAAATCAATCAAATCTCTTCCATTTGGATTCTCATCTGAATATAAATCTCCACCGTGCATTATAAAACCACCTCAATTACTATCATTGATACTACAGCTATTATAGATAATATGAGCATCATCTTTTCTGTAGCTTTTATATCTTCCAATTTAATCTCGTTGCTAGAATCCCCTAACCAAAGTTTATCATAAATTTTCCCGTGATAAACGCTAGGTCCGCATAAAGCAATATTTAATGCACCTGCAACGGCAGCCTCGGGATAGCCCGCGTTGGGACTAGCGTGCTTTTTTGCATCTCTGATTACAGTTTTATAAGCATTTTTATAATCGAATTGCAAAAACGCTGCACTGACGATTATTAATATCGCTGTGATTCTCGCTGGAATCAGGTTTAAAAGATCATCTGTTTTCGCTGCGAAACAGCCAAAATCAATATACTTTTCACTTTTATAACCCACCATCGCATCCATAGTGTTTACAGCCTTATAAAGCATCATCAAAGGCACACCGCCTATGGCCAGATAGAAAAGCGGACCGATGATTCCATCGCTTGCGTTTTCTGCAACTGTTTCAATAGTACCCCTGATGATAGCTTCTCTATCTAGAGCATCCGTTTCCCTACTGACTATCATACCCAATTTTTCTCTGGCATTCTCAGTACTTACGGATAAAGAAGAATAAACACTTTCAGCGTGTTGATACAGGCTTTTCACTCCTATTCCTGTCCACGCAAAATAATACCAAAGGTAAATATTTATCCCGTCGATTTTCATCATAAACAAAGGTATCATATACGATATGCTTCCAACTGCTAAAACAAGAACAAACCCCTTGAACTTCAGCGATGTTTTCTCGAAATGATTTCTTAAAAAACATTCGATTTTTTCAACCATATATCCTATCATCTGAACAGGATGAAGCAGCTTCCTGGGATCGCCTAACATCGCATCCAAAGCTAAGACTATTAAATATCTCATGACATATTCAAGATTTTATAAATCTTGTCCATATCTAGATTCTCTCTTACCAAATCCGCTAACTTATCGAGAGTCTCTTCTCTTATCTCTTCATAGTTGATGCTTTTTTTCTCCGTTAGTCCTTTTTCTTTTCTCAACGGGTTTATAAAATACTCTCTAAAAGAAGGGCTGTCGAAAACTCCGTGCATATATGTCCCATATACCTTTTTATCGGGTGAGACATATCCATCGACATGACCATCCTCTAACTGTATCAAGTGATTTGTATCTTCCAAGAATCTCGACTTGCCCATATGTATCTCATACCCATAGACCTTTACAGATTCATTTAAATACCCTTTTGATTGCTTAGTGACTTTCATGGGTTCCATATCTGTAATCATCGGTATTTTATCGAATCCAACCGATGAAACTATTTTACTCTCCACGCTGTCTTTATCATTTACCATTTTACCCAGCATCTGATACCCACCGCAAATGCCGAAGACAACAGTATCTTCCAATGATTGAATTTGATCGAATATTCCATTTTTCTTAAGCCACTCTAAATCATAAATCGTATTTTTATTTCCAGGTATAAAAAGCACATCTGGATTCCCCAGTTCTTCTTTCTTGGTGATAAATCTCAACGAAACATCCTTTTCATACTTTAGTACTTCGAAGTCGGAATGATTCGATAGGTGAGGAAGCCTCAGAACAGCAAAATCTATAGCATCTGTAGCATCTCTTTTATAAAACGAAGCTCCATCTTCCTCTTCCAATTCAAAATGATAATACGGTATCACCCCGAGGTTGTCTTTTAAAGTCAAATCCTCAAGTTGTTTGATTCCCGGAAGAAGTAGATTTATGTCTCCCCTGAATTTATTTATAATCGTACCCTTAATCAATTCTTGTTCTTCTTTTTGCAGAAGCTTTATAGTCCCGTAAAGAGAAGCGAATACTCCACCTTTATCGATGTCGCCCACCAAAAGCACAGGGCAGTCGATCATTGTAGCGAGTCCCATATTCACAACATCGTTTTTCCTCAAATTGATCTCGGCCGGACTTCCGGCTCCTTCTATGACTATTATATCGTACTCATCTTCAAGTTCCTCTAATTGCTCTTTTATCATCACTTTAAATTTCGGCTTCATTTTTTCATATTCTGTAGCCGAAAAGTTTCCATGAACCTTGCCGTTGACTATTACCTGAGCCATCGCATCCGCCGAAGGCTTGATAAGTATGGGGTTCATGATACTTCTAGGTCTTACACCGGCTGCATACGCCTGAAGAACCTGCGCCCTTCCCATTTCCTCACCTTCAAGCGTGATGAATGAATTATTGGACATGTTTTGTGATTTATACGGAACCACCTTATAACCATCTTGTTTGAAAATTCTGAGAAGCGCCGCTGTAGTCACACTCTTGCCGACACTAGAACCTGTTCCTTGAATCATTATTTTAGCCATTATTTCCCTCTTTCCAATTAAAAAAATTCATCCCACTTAGGAATGAACTCATCATCTGCACATCTGTACTTTTGATAGTTTCTTCTCACACCCAGGAGATACTATTAACAAAGTGGCAGGTCTACCGGCTCAGTTTCATTTTACTCATCACCCTTCCCGCTAAAAAGCAGTGGTCATCGTGATTTTCATCCACATTACGGTTGCTGGGACAGCTTGAGATTATCAACTCAATTCCCTATTAAGTACTAGGTACGCCAACTGTTGTCTATTTAATTACATTTCCATAATAATTCAAACATCGATAATATGTCAAACAAATTCTACTTTTATTAGTTGCTCAATACTATCTACTGAATCTCTTGCTCTCTAATAATTCAAATTCACCTATTCTTTTAAATGTAATTGAATTTTTTCGATAAAAACACTATTATTATTACATAGTAAAAATTGATGATTCATTAGGAGATTGAACATGAGTATAAGAAAAGACACTATTGGTATAATGCTGGTAATAATAATTGTAATATTTTCAGCTTTTGGTTTTTCTAGCAGAGTTGAAAAACAAATTCAGACAGAAGATGAATTTCCTGCATCTTATGAAACAGGTTTAGTGGTAGATCAACAGTTGTTTCACCAAGAAGGCGATTTCTCATATGATTATCAAAATGTTTTAATAAAAATTCTAAGCGGTCAATACAAAGGCGAATATGTAAGTGTTGAAAATCATCTTGCTGAAAACGACGTTTACAGTATCGAAGTGGAAAACGATGATAAAGTTGTTTTGATGATTCAAGAATACGATAATGAAAGAGATATTTATATAACCGATTTCTCCAGAGAAGGAATCATTAAAGTATTGGTCTTTGCTTTTCTGGCAATATTGATTCTTATAGGAAAAACAAAAGGATTCAAATCTGTTATGACGATAACCTTGACAGTGGTTCTTATTTTTAAAGTATTGCTGCCGGCGATTCTCATCGGTTGGAACCCGCTACTGACAACTATCGTCATCGCAACGGTCATCACTTTATTGACCATCACCGCCATTGCAGGTTTTCACAAGAAAAGTTTCGCTGCGATTCTCGGCACAATCATAGGAGTAATCATCGCCGGCGTCATATCGATCACAGTGGCAAAAATGATCAAACTGACTGGATTATCATCAGAAGAAGCCGTCATGCTGATGTATCTCCCTCAGGATATCTCGTTGAATTTTCAAAACTTGCTTTTTTCAGGTATCCTGCTCGGCGCCCTGGGTGCTGTAATGGATGTCGCCATGAGCATTGCATCATCGATTCAAGAAATCTACAATGCAAATAACGATATGTCAGCTTATGATCTTTTTCAATCTGGGATGGAAGTGGGCAAGGATATGATGGGAACCATGTCAAATACACTTATACTCGCTTACACAGGTAGTTTTATTCCATTGATGCTGCTCTTCATGGCACATAGCACACCTTACACTAAGCTGGTAAATATGGACATAGTGGCAACCGAGATAGTTCGCTCTTTATCTGGAAGCATCGGACTTATCTTGACAATTCCTATAACAGCGACAATCGCAGTTGCTTTAGCAAAAAATAGTTTAACAAAAAAAGTCGACTAAATTTCTAGTCGGCTTTTTTCTTTATTCTATTGATATTTATCTTCTTTTGCTTTTTTTATTTCAGTTAATAAAACAGGTAGAATTCTATTCAAGTCACCAACAACACCCAAATCCGCAACTTCAAATATCGGCGCAGTTTCATCTTTATTGATGGCGATAATCAATTCCGATTCTTCCATACCGGCAAGATGCTGGATGGCTCCAGATATTCCACAAGCAATATAAAGATCCGGCCTAACCGTTTTTCCCGTTTGACCGACTTGGGCATCTTTAGATTGCCAACCAGAATCCACAGCCGCGCGAGATGAAGAAACCAATCCGCCCAATTCATGGGCAACTTCATTCAATCTCACAAAGTTTTCAGGATGTCCAACGCCTCTTCCTCCAGAAACCAGAATCTTCGCCTCTTGAATATCCAATTTTTCTGTAACTTCATTGACTACTTCAAGTATTTCATATGTTTTATCCTCCGCTAAAATATCCACTTCAAACATCTGAGTATTCACCTTGCGATTAGTATCATACTGAGCCTTTTTCATTACACCTGGTCTGACGGTAGCCATTTGCGGTCTATGATTCGGACAAACGATAGTAGCCATGATATTTCCACCAAATGCAGGTCTTGTCATCATTAAATCTTTAGTTTCTTCATTTATTTCCAAACTAGTGCAATCTGCTGTCAACCCGGTATACACTCTACAAGCGAGTCTAGGTGCCAAATCCCTTCCAATAGCTGTTGCTCCAAACATAAAGATTTCTGGGCTTTCCTTCTCTATTAACTTTTCAAGTGCTTTTGTATAAGGCTCCATCATATAAATATCCAATTCTTCATTTTCAACATATATGATTCTATCCGCCCCATAATGTGCAAGCTTTTCAACGTTTTCAATTTCATTCCCTAATAGAACCTGCATTCCCAAAATAATATAACGATGCAAAAATATAAAACTAGAGTAAACATTAATATTTCAATGTTTACTCTAGTTTTATATTGCAATGTTCCTCGTTACATGATATAATAAGAGTAACGAT
>JAYENG010000315.1:0-5114 GCA_034721975.1 Bacillota bacterium | reverse complement strand
ATTTTATATGCGGATGCTGCAGCTACCGCATATAAAATATCTTTTGCCACGACTACTACTGCATCGGCTTTTCCAAAGCTTAGCGAGTGTCCCAACTTGCCGGATGAAGTGCAAACACCTATAGGTGTCATTTCTGGTGTTATTTTAATGGATATTCGATCGCTTAATTGCGAGTCGCCTGCATGTATGAGAATATGTCTTTCCTTTGATGTCTTGATAAATATATCACCGCCGTTTTCAATTATTAAATCTGTATTGTCTTTTATGTAGTCCTTGGCGATGTAATCGGAAATGGCGCCTGCTACAGCTGCCATGGGACCGACTCCGTATTGATTCGATGCCGACTTCATATGCTGAATTATCCTAGGTTCATTAGAAGCGGAATCAATCGGCTCAAGACTTGTTAAAAAATGATTTTCATTGTCGATCTGATCTTTAATTGTTTTTCTGATGTCTATCAAACAATTTTCAAGTCCGTTGATTGAATTGTTATAGTTGATCAATAAATCGGTTTCATCGACGACTATGCGTTCAGCATTTAATTCACTATTGCAGTATGTGCGGTATATTCTCTCTTGATACATTTCAAGCCTCCTTAATCGCCCTGGATGGACAAACAGAAATGCAGTGGTTGCAACCGATGCATTTGTCGGTGTCAAAGTTCAGCGTCCAATCGGGCGCTCCTATGCTAAGGGATTTAGAAAAGCAGACCGATGTACAAAGACCGCAATCGGTACATAAATTTTCATCTATTTTTATAGTGGACTTAATCGACTCGCAGGCTATTCCTATTGATTTTATATACTCTACAGTTGATTGTATTTTGCCTTGATCACCAGTGAATTCGTAAAGGATATGACCGACGTTGTTGAAATCTATATCTGCTTTTAGAATATTTACCTTTAAATCGAATTTTTTAATTAAAAGATAGGTGAGCGGTGTATCTGTCAAATTGGCCGGAAATGTTATTTTCAGTTTAGTATTCATTATTTGTCATCCTCCTCTTTCAATGGTTTAACTCTAGAATCCAGTTTAAAGTATTCAACAGGCTCGGACAGTAAAAATTCACCTGTTTCAATCTGGGTTTTCAATTCGTTTGCAATTTCTCTAGCTTTTCTCAAACTGCTTAGAGGAGCAGTTTGGATGATTTTACCGTCGATGTCTATTTCACCGGAGCGAAGCTCTTTATATGTAGCGGTTTTTACTGTCGGTTTAGAGCGTTTCTTCACTGAATAATCGATGATATCTGTTTGAATCTGATCGTCTGAAATTGCGCATTGTTTTAGAATCTCGTGGTCGATTATCGGGATGGGAATGCCTATTCCTACATTCAGACTGACTCCATAATTTTTAAATACAACCGGTGTGATATATTCAGGGTTCATATTTCTTAAGTTGCCTATTACAGACAAGGTAGCTCCGGGACTTTTAGGGATGCCGTTATCGTAACGATCCACGCTGGTGTTGAATTGAGTGCCATTCCATGCGATATATCCCTGAGCGCCAGCAAGGAAAATCCTCGTGCCGATTCCTATGGTTTTTAAATACGGGTCGTTCAGTAGTGGACTTAATTGACCGGTAGTCGAATAAGTGACATTTTGTCCATCGGGCAATAAGGTTCCCATATATGTGAAAATCGGTTCGTTTGAAAGATTGATTGCGCCTGAATAGTTTTGATAACTGTTTCTAGCATTAAACAAGAAAGCCTCGTTTAAATCTTCAAGTTTCACTTCTCTTTCCACTGAAGTTCTTGGGTAACAATCTGTACCTTTTGCTGTGCTCTTCAATTTAATGGAATTGCCCTTGATCAAATCGCAGATTACATGTGCACCGCCGTATTCTCCACGGCTGTTCGGATCTTCGTCAGCTGCGCCTACAAATGTATCGACTGCCGCTAGTCCTCCTGAAGCTATTACGCCATTTAGAGTGATGTTTTCCAAACGTATAGGCGGATCAGCATGGCCAAAATTCAAAAAGGCGCCGGATGAACACATAGGTCCAAAGGTTGCTGTGGTTACGACATCTACTTGACTGAAAGCATCTTCCATACCTTGATCGTCGACAAGGTCTATGACTTCTTCAGCTGTCATGACTACTGCAACTCCTTTTTTGATTTTTTCGTTGATTTCCTGGATTGTTCTTTGATTTGCCATATGCAATTCCTCCTTGTTTTTTTAAAAATGCAAATAAAAAACTCTACCGAAAAGTAGAGTCAATAACATGATGTATACTCATCTTTCGGTTTTCACCGCTGGAATTAGCACCACACCATTATAGGCAGGTTGCCGGATTTCATAGGGCCAGTCCCTCCATCGCTCTTGATAAGAGTTGCTATTCAGTTTTGAATTAAAACTAATTATAGCAGTATTAAAGTAAAAGTCAATCAAATATTTAAATTTTCTGAATATTTTCATTATTTACATATTTATTAATTTTTATAGTTGACATTTAAATTTTATGAGGTTATACTTCTAAACAATATACAAAAAAAACAAAGAAAGTGTTACGAAGGTGAGAATAATGTTGAACGCAAATTTATTGAATACTTTAATTAAAACTTCAGATTATTTTTATTATTTTTATAACTTGGGCTTTTATTTTAGCGCAGGTTTCTTTGCATACAATAAATTCATACGAAAGCGGTTTAAAAATTTGAAGACAACTTATATCACAGATGTTGAGTGATAATATTTAACTATAATATTGTTAGTTAAGGGGTTTCTTTAAAAGGAGCTCCTTTTTTATTGCTTTAAGAAAGAGGTGGTTATACATATGATTGATTTTAGGAGTATTGCTGTATAAATAATAAAAAAATAGGAGGAAAAGAAAATGATAATTGTATTAAATAGGACGACGACGCAAGAGGAAAAAGTAAAGTTGATAAATGAGGTTGAGGAAATGGGACTGGTAGTCAAAGATGCCGGTAGTGAAGAACATATGGTGCTCGGCTTGATTGGAGACACGACCAAGGTAGACACTACTCAGATACAGGCACATAGAATCGTCGAAAAGGTGTTGAAGGTACAAGAACCATACAAGTTGGCAAGTAGGGCATTTCATCCCGCTGATACAATTATCGATGTTTGCGGACATAAAATCGGCGGTGATAATTTAACCATAATTGCAGGTCCTTGCTCGGTGGAGAGTAGAGATCAAATCATCGCTATAGGAGAATCGGTTAAAGAATCGGGTGCGCATATACTTAGAGGAGGAGCTTTCAAACCGAGAACATCGCCATATAGTTTCCAAGGTATGGGTAAAGAGGGTTTGAAATTATTGAAAGAGACAAAAGAACTTACAGGACTTCCAGTCATTACAGAGGCGATGTCTACAGATGATTTTGATTTGGTGGAAGATTATGCCGATATTATACAAATCGGTGCTAGAAATATGCAAAATTACGATTTGCTGAAAAAAGCAGGAAAGGCGAATAAGCCGATATGTCTAAAAAGGGGAATGTCAGCTACTATTGAAGAATTGCTGATGTCGGCCGAATATATCATGTCAGAAGGCAATCAGGAAGTTATCATATGCGAGAGAGGCATTAGAACCTTTGAAACCTACACCCGCAACACTTTGGATTTGTCAGTTATAACGGCGATTAAGCAACTTAGTCATTTACCGATAATTATTGATCCGAGTCATGCTACAGGAAGATGGGAAATGATTGAACCGATGTCGAAAGCGGCAGTAGCGGGTGGAGCAGATGGCCTGATGATAGAAGTGCATAATAATCCTGAAAAGGCATTATCGGATGGACAGCAATCTTTAAAGCCGAAAAGGTTTGAAAAACTTGTCGATTCGGTGAATAAAATACATGCTGTAATATAGGAAGGGTGCAAAACGATGGAAGTTGATTTTAGAAATATTGCAATAATAGGTCTTGGATTGATTGGCGGTTCGATTGCAAAGTCCTTAAAAGAAAAAGGATTTAAAGGTAAAATCCATGGTATCGATATAAATGAAGACAATATCGATCAAGCATCGGCAGAAGGGGTAATTGACCAAGGAGAATTAAAGCAAATCGATTTGTTGATACTTGCAATTCCCATTGGAAAATATGAAAACGCTTTGAAGAGTGTTTCTAAACATTTGAGGAAAGATTGCATTATTACAGATGTGGGGAGTGTGAAGGTAAAGGCGCATGAAATAGTTGAAAAAACGATTTTACCTTCACAAACCTTTGTCGGTGGTCATCCTATGACTGGATCTGAGAAATCGGGGTTTAAAGCAGCCAAGGCTCATATGTTTGAAAATGCCTACTATTTTATAAGTTCCCGAAATAAAGAGGCTCTAAAAAAAATTGAAAGTCTTATAGATTTCATTGGAGCAAAGGCCGTAGTGATTGATCCTGGATTGCATGATAGAATTGTGGCGAGAACCAGCCATCTACCTCATATCAATGCTGTGATGATGGTAAATCAATTAAGAGAAAAAGACGAACTGCTAATCGATTATGTCGGTGGTGGCTTTAAAGACACTACAAGGATTGCTTCGGGAGATGCATCCATTTGGAGCGATATTCTAACAAATAATGCAAATGAAATCATTGAATCCATTGATGAATTCACCCTAAGTCTAAATGAATTTAAAAATGCTCTAAAAGAAAAGAATAAAGTTTGGATAAAAGAGCAGCTTTTTAAGGCAAAAGACTATAGAAACCAGATTCCCAAGCATTTAAATGATAATATAGAACCAGAACATATATTATTTGTCGATGTCAAAGACCGGGTAGGCATGATTGCCTTGGCAACTGGTTTGTTGGCAAAACATCAAATAAGTATAAAGGATATCGAAATTGTCCATGCGAGAGAGAATATACCGGGTGTATTAAAACTCGGGTTGTATTCAAAGAAAGATCAAATGCATGCAAAACAATTAATCGAATCATCTGAATTCGGCAAAGATAATCCTGTTCATCATAGGAGTGAATGATCATGAAGGTAGTTACACTTGATTTAGGAATTAAACAATATGATATTCTGATAAAAAACGGTTTGTTTTGTGAAATCGACAAGCATATTAAATCGGTTTTTACCGGGAATAGAATTGTAGTGATAACTGATGAAAATCTTTCAAAACTCCATGGCGGCAGATTGCTGGAAAAATTGAGA
>JAYENG010000314.1:0-5166 GCA_034721975.1 Bacillota bacterium | reverse complement strand
TATATCCTAAAAATCAAGCTCTGCTTAATGAAATTTCTGATATTTTTTTGACCTAACCCTATAGGTAGAGTGTAGATAGGTTCAATGATTAAAAAATCTTTTTTTTCAGATTCTTCAATTTCTGGATGAATCATTTTAAAGATTTTTCCTTTTATCTCGATTTTTCCATAAAAAAAATATTCTTTTTGAAATTTAATTTTGTTTTTCAAATAATGAGCATTAAAAAACAATATTTCACCAATAAATCCCTGACTTTCTACTTTTATCGTCATAATATCTTTTTTCCCATAATTCTTTTTCACTTTAATATCAATAATTGTCCCACTGACAACTCCATCTGTTCCACTTTTATGAAACTTCAAATCGGCAATTTTTGTTTTATCAACATATTTTCTCGGAAAAAAATAAAGCAAATCATCAATATAATGCAAATCCATTTCTTTTAATATTTTTTCTTTTTTTGGTCCTACTCCCTTTAATTGACCTATTTTCATATATATCATCCCCATTAGAAAAAGAGGGATGAACCCTCTTTTATTCTACTGATACTAAAAAATAATACAATGGTTGTCCACCATAATAAACTTCAAAATCAACATCTTTGTATTTTTCTTCTAATTGTCGAATCAATCCATTGACAAATTCTTCATCAATTTCTTCACCATAATATATAGCTGCAATCTCCGAATCTTCATCTATGACTTCATCCATAGCATTCATAAAACCATCTTCAACAGTTTTCTCGACACTTTTTATTTCTCCATCGATAATTCCTAAGATGTCGCCTTCTTTTATTTCTTTAGAATCAAAGCTCGTATCTCTAACAGAAAATGTAACTTGAAGAGATTTAACATTAGATATGATAGATTTCATGGTTTTTTCATTATCTTTTGGCTCCGATTCTTCATTATACCCTACCAAAGCACTTATCCCTTGTGGGATTGATTTTGTAGGAATAACAATGATATTCTTATCCGAAAGATCTTTTGCCTGATTTGCAGCCATTATGATATTTGAATTGTTCGGCAGAATAAAAATATTGTCTGCATAAATTTTATCAATAGCCTCCATAATGTCTTCAGTGCTTGGATTCATTGTCTGTCCACCGTAAATAATATGATCAACACCCAAATCCTCAAATATCGACTTGATTCCTTCCCCCATCGCAACAGCGATAAATCCATATTTTTTGTTTGTAATATCATCTTTACTAATCAATATATTCTCATGCTGCAATTTCATATTATCTATTTTAATCTTTACCAATTCACCGTATTTCAAAGCAAACTCGATCGCTGTCCCTGGATTGTTAGTATGTATATGCACTTTAACAATTTCTTCATCCTGTACAAAAACCATACTATCACCTAGTTTTATTATATCATTCCTAAGCTGTGTAGCTTCACCCACATGAGATTTAATTATAAACTCAGTACAATATTGGAATTTTATATCTTCATGCATTTCAATGAGTTTGTGTTCATCTGTTTTTTTTACTTGTTCAGTAAAATTTTCTTCAATTTCCACGCCGAGAATTGCATTGTTGAATCCATCTAAAATTGAAATGAAACCCTTTCCTCCAGCATCTACAACACCAGCTTGTTTTAATACATCAAGCTTGTTTGGTGTGTCTTTTAAAGATTCATTCGCAGCGTTGATTATTATTCTAAAAAAATCATGAAATGCCATATCATCCATATGAATTTCCATAGCTTTTTCAGCAGTCTCTCTAACAACCGTTAATATAGTTCCTTCAACTGGTTTTAAAACGGCCTTGTATGCTGTATCTGCAGCCGCTTTTAAAGCATTGGTAAAATCAATTACATTTATATCTTCCTTTTCTTCCAAACCTTTTGCGAATCCTCTAAAAATCTGTGAGAGTATAACTCCTGAATTTCCGCGAGCTCCCATTAACGAACCTTTAGAAACTGCTTTAGTTATTCCAGTAACACTTTTTTCATTTCTACTCTTTAATTCACTTATCGCCGACTGCATTGTAAGACTCATATTCGTGCCAGTATCTCCATCAGGAACAGGAAATACATTTAATGCATTTATCTCTTCTTTTTCCTTTGATAGATTCAAAGTTCCCTGAATAAACATCTTAGTCAGCAATTTTCCGTTAATAATTTGAATGTCCATAACATGCCTCCTAGCTATTCTTGAACTTTTACGCCTTCGATGTTGACATTAACTTTTTTTACTTTCAAACCAGTTTGATTTTCAACATTATAACGCACTTTTCCTATTATATTTTCAGCAACCACCGAAATTTTTGTTCCGAATTGAATAATAACATAAAGATCGATAATCAATCCTTCATCAGTTTCTTCTATCTTCACACCTTTATTCAAGTTCTCTTTTTTAAGAAGATTAACAATACCGCTTGTCGCAGATCTAGCAGCCATTCCAACTAGTCCGTAGCACTCTATTGCAGAAGATCCAGCAATATTTGCAATTACATCTTTAGTTATAATAATTGAGCCTAAATCATTCTCAACTTTAATTGACATGTCCTTTCCCCCCAAACATATAGTCTATTATATATTTTACTATTAATTTTTAAAATAGACAAGTGAAAAACAATATAACTTAGTCTTGTCAAAGATACTTTTTAATGATAAAATTAGTATGTTGAATTTTGGAAAGAATCTCGAAGGAGGTGTAATAAATGGCAAAAGTATGTGCAGTATGTGGAAAAGGCGTTATTACAGGTAATAATGTATCTCATGCATTGAACCATAATAAAAAAACATGGAAACCTAACTTAAGAAAAGTTAAGGTAAATGACAACGGAACAGTTAAACGTGTTTTTGTTTGTTCAAGATGTTTGCGTTCTGGTAAAGTACAAAGAGCAGTATAAAAATGAAAGTCTACAACTATTGTTGCTAGACTTTTTTTATTTTTTGGAATATTCTACTCAAAACAATATATTATACTTTCCTAATATGCATTTTCTTGTTAGAATATATGATAGCAATTTAATATATTTTAACTTGAGGTGAACCATGAAAATAGTTCTAAATGAAAATACTGATTTAAGTTTTAACCTGGCTGCTGAAGAATACATGATGAAAAACTTTGATGATGATGTATTTATGCTATGGAGAGCCAGTAGGTCAGTTCTTATCGGGAAAAATCAAAACAGTTTGGAAGAAATAAATTATGATTATGTAAAAAAAAATAGTATCCCCGTAATAAGAAGGCTCTCTGGTGGTGGTACAGTATTCTGTGATTTAGGAAATACTAATTTTGCTTTTATTGTTTCTGATACCAAATCATTTTCAGATTTTAAAAAATTCACGACTCCTATACTGGAAGTATTGCAAGAATTGGGTGTTGATGCAGGGTTTTCAGGAAGAAACGATTTGACTATCGAAGGCAAGAAGTTTTCAGGTAACGCTCAATATAAACATAAAAATAGACTTCTACACCATGGTACTTTGTTGTTTAGTTCAAATATTTCAGATTTATCTAAAGCAATCAACCCTAAAAAGGTGAAATATGAATCTAAAGGAATAGATTCAGTCAAAAGCAGAGTAACAAATATCAGCTCTCATTTACAAAGTGATATAGATATAATGGATTTTAGAAAAATGATAAATGAGCACATCAAAAAAAGTGCTGCAAATGCTGAATTTTATAAATTCACAAAAGAAGATATTCAAAAGATAACGAAGATAAAAGAAGAAAGATTTGATAAATGGAAATGGAACTATGGAAATTCTCCAAAATATAATTTAACGCAAGCTAAAAAATTTCCAGGAGGCATTGTTGAAATATCTTTTGAAATAAAAAATGGTAAAATCGATAAACTGAAATTCTATGGAGATTTCTTCAGTAAATTAGATGTTGTCGATATAGAAAAAGCTCTCATTAGCAATATTCACAATGAAGAGACCATAATTGAAGTATTGAATAATTTCAACTTGGATGATTATTTTAAAAATATTTACCCCGAAGAAATTGCTTCACTATTTTTTTGAAATCTAAAACAAGGAGTGTCTTATGAAATATAAAAGAAAACCAGAATGGATACGAGTTCGCATCGGCGATGCTGCTCATATAAACAAGGTAACCAATTTAATCAAGCAATATAATTTAACAACCGTTTGCGAAGAAGCAAACTGCCCTAACAGATTAGAATGCTATGGTAATAAAACAGCTACTTTCATGCTGTTGGGAAAAGTTTGTACAAGACATTGTAAATTTTGTAATGTAACAGGCGGGGTCCCTGAAATTATCGATACAGAAGAACCTAAAAATGTTGCAAATGCAGTAAAAAAACTTGATTTAAAATATGCTGTCATTACATCAGTAACGAGAGATGATTTAGAAGACCAAGGTGCTAAGCAATTTGTAAATACAATTGAAGAGATCAGGTTTCTAATGAAAGATATCTTTATAGAGATACTCACGCCTGATTTCAACGGTGATTTCGATTTGATCAAACTTGTAGTTGATAGTAACCCAGATGTATATAATCACAATGTTGAAACAATCGAAAGGTTATATAGCGCAGTCAGACCTGAAGCAAATTATGAACAATCTTTAAAAGTTTTACAATACGTTAAATCAATAAATCCTAAAATGATAACTAAATCAGGTATAATGTTGGGTTTGGGAGAAAAAGAAGAAGAAGTTATAAAAACTCTAAAAGATTTAAGAAAAGTCGACTGTGATATCGTAACAATAGGACAGTATTTGCAACCTTCCCCTAAACATGTGGATCTGGTTGAATACATTCATCCAGATCAATTCAAAATTTACGAAGAAATAGCCACTTCTTTAGGTTTCATGGCAGTAGCTTCTGCTCCTCTTGTAAGAAGTTCATATGGCGCTTTAGAGATGTATGAAAAACTTAAAATGATTTAATCTTTCGATAAAATTACTATGAGTTCTCCTTCTGAGTATTCAATAAACGCTTCATTATCAACAATTTGATTACTTATAGTTAGAGATGACGGAAACTCGATGCTTTTATCGATTAGTGGATACTTCACTCCACTTAAATTTAATCCTTCAATATCGCTTAAAACTAAGAGAGAAAGGTAATAGCCTTCTCTCTTTTGTATTTTGCAAGATTTGTTGCAATAAAACGCAATATTTTTTTCATCGATAAGTTGAATATTTATATTTTTGTATCGAACCAACAGCAGAACATTG
>JAYENG010000313.1:0-5192 GCA_034721975.1 Bacillota bacterium | reverse complement strand
GATATACATTCTAATATCTGCTTTTTTAATAAGGATGTTAGAAAGCGTTGAATCTTCAGGAAATACAGCCAATCCGTAACTGAAAGATAATTTTATAGCTTGATTATCAAACGCCAAGTGATGATTTCCCGCTTTTTTTAGCATGAAATCAAGTTTTTCTTCTACCTCTTGCTTAGTAGTATTAAAAAAAACTATTATAAATTCATCGCCGCCATAGCGGGCGAAAATATCAAATATAATGAATGCGACACTTAAAATATGGAGGTCCACCATGTTCAACTATGCCCTATTTGGCAAGCGGCTCCGCACCGAGCTCATCCGACGCTGCTATACAATCGAATCGCTTTCGCAACTCACCAGAATCCCAGAGACTACGCTCCATGGCTATGAAACTCAATCGGCGATTGTTGACATTGAGGATCTGGTGAAGATTGCTGATGTGCTTGGTGTGAACTTGAATTATCTTGTTATTACATAATCATTTATGCAAAGAAATAAAGTCATCATCGTATCTTAGGGTAGCCATATTTCATATTTTGGAATCGCTGTAGAAAAATCAACTCTTCCCGAATATAGCTTGAGACCGGAAAACGGAGGCCACTCATTCATTTTGTCAAGAGTGCTTTGGGGATCCTTGATTTCCATCGTTTGACATAGAAATCCGTAAACATCTCCTTCTATTCTCTCGATCGGCCCTATCTCAAAAACCATTACTTCTTCAAGAATACTATCGTCCTTCATCTTCGAATACAATGCTTCGAGCATTTCCATTTCAGCGTCATTATTCGCATCAATCACTGGGAAATTCACAATTTCATATAGTACGTTGATATCGCTCAATAACTGCTTAAGGTATTTTTTCGCATTGTGTTCAGCTATATTGCTTTCATTATACTTTTTTGTTAATTCTCTGTTATGCAATGCGTTTTCTTTAATTACTTCTTTATATTGCTCGATGGTACTTGTCTTTTTATCAATAATGTCGTTGTTCTCCAAAATAGTCGCTCTATAATCAATCGAATTCATGTAGAGCATACCACATAGGATTGCTAGGCTCATTATAATTAAAGTGTAAATAATATGAATCTTTCTATTCATTCAAAATCACTCCCATTGTCATAATACATATTTTCAATACGACGTATTCCATTTAAAGCGAGTTATATGAACAAATACCATATTTGATGGTTGTGAACTATAAAGATCAGCCAGCAAATGGTCTTCTCGATTATTTGTATGGCTGCAAATATATATTTCATCATAGTCCACTGTACCATTGCCATCTAAATCGTCAGCTTGATTTATAAACATGACATGGCCAGGAACATATACATAATCTCCTTCCAAAATATTATTAACAGAAGTCGAATAACCTTGTATACCATAATCATTATAGTCATCATTGTCAGTAACCCAGTCTAAGGATTCTCCCGTGTTTACCCAATGGTCATAATTGTCTTCCCCAGTTAAATTCGCCCACCATTGAAGGACCATTGGTAAATCTTTATTAGCACTACTTGTTCCACCAAAACCCGACCAAATACATTGCGATACAAAATTCTGACAATCATCGGTTCCATATGTCTTAAACTGGCTAGTATTATAGTACGTAGTTGAACTTCCGCCTGTATCATCTGTATAGTCAAATGCGTAACTAACTGCATCTTCTCGGTCTCCAGAAGAATACGTATCATAATAATCTCCTGGTTCTGATTTAATTGAAAAACTTCCTTTGGACATTTCGTTCATGTCGCTTTCTACCGAATTTAACTTTACACTCTCATTATTGAAAATTTCTTTATCAATTAAGCTGTCAAAGTCTGTCTGCATTCCATGTAAATTTTTGAATTCATCGCAATAATTATCTTCAAGAATCTTCATTTTACCGTTAACTAATGTTAATACAAAATTATGATATGAATGGTTGTACTCTACTTTCCTAGAAAAATCATACTCAATTTTGACTGTAACAGCGACCTCATATTCAACATTATTGCCCTTAACAGTCTGATCTAAAACTTTTATTGTAGATTCACGCTGTAAAACATGCCATCCCATGTGATCATTTGCAGTCAGAAAAAACTTGATTCTTCCGATTTCATAGTTCAAGTATTCTTTGCCTCTATCATCAAAACAATTACTGAGTTCATCTACTTTTTGAATATCAGAAGCTAGAAAAATTTCATCTTTTAAACTATAATACTTTTCAATAAGCAACACGGCTTCATCATGACTTGTTAATGCATTGGCATATCCTATCCCCAATGCAGATATTACTACCATAACAATTATTAGTGATACAAATTTTCTCATAATTATCCTCCATCATCTTTATGTTACACTCCCATCGGTACATACCATTGCAGAGTTCATGAACCTTAAACTTATTTAACACCCTCCTCCGTCGTGAATTTTCAATAAACTTTGCATAACAGCGTCAGTTGAAAAACTAACTTTCGTTTGCATGACTAACTTCCGTCTACACCCCAAAAACGGAACTTACTTTTTAATTTAAGGCTTTACATAACAGAATATACCCCTCTCTACTTATCGACAATCATATTTTCCTCATTTTGTTATTATTGACATTTTCTATAGATGTATTTTATTAATTGAACATTTTTAGCACTTCCATTATTTGTGTTAACTTTCTGAAAATTTCAGACTCGAATAACAAATCCCTCATGATTTTGCATGAAGGATTATCTTTTGAGATTTATTAATTTTTTATTTTAGGACTATTCAAGAATTTTAATACTTCTTCATAATTGTCACAACAATCAATTGTTCTTGTTGCAAAGCATCTTTCTTATCCAGTAAAACTTTAAGCGGCTACTGTTATATCATATTTTGCTTTTTTTGACTACATCATCTTGAGCTTTTTCAATCTTTTTTTAATACTTCCATTCCTGCTATTCTTGCCATAGTCATCTCACTTTAATTGATCACTAATTTCTATTGCCTTATACTTGATATGATTTTCGTTCATTTCAAATGCATTAAGTATCTTTTTTTGAGTAGATGTAACTGCATGATCTAATCGATAAACTTGGTCTAGCTGACGTATCATTTCTATTTTCTCTAATTCTTTCAAAGCTGCTGGTACTGTCATGTAATTAGGTTTCTTAGACAATCTTTTCATTTCATCTTTAAGATATATATATAGCTTATTTCTAACAATCAAAGCAATGAATTTAATGAATATTTTTGATGCCGCTCTTAGATCTGTATGAACTCTTAATGACTTATTACCTAAATATGATTTATCACCTCTGAATAATTTTTCAGAAGCATCACGACTTTTATAAAATTCAATTGCTTCCTTTGCCTTTATTTTTTGTGATGTAATTATGACAAAATAACCACAAGTGCCATTTCTTCTTCAATAACTCTAGCTTTCTCTGTAGCAAAAAGAAAAAGCTCATTCTCATAGTATAAATCGAAATAGTGCTCAATAGTTGAACTAAACATTTTTTTAGTATTCTGATGCTTCTTTAAATATTCACTTAGTTCATTTATTTTTAATTCTATGGCTCTTCTTTCATAGCTCTCTTTAAAAATACTGTGATAAATATGAAAACATCTTTCTTTTTCATCTAACTCATAAAGTGGTCTTTTTACGCTTTTCCCGTAAACGCCATAATCAAATATGTTATGTATTCTTTTGCTTTCAAAGTTACCCTTATGCTCTAAAATCAACTGTTTTACTAGACTTTTCATACCTTTCATCATAATTATAAAACTATATCCACATGAGTCCATGTACTCAATATTCTTCTTGCTAAAATAACCTCGATCTAAAATAAAACCTATATTTTTATAACCATATCCTCTAGCTTTATCAACCATATGTTTCAACTGGGAAACATCAGTGATACTACCTGGATATTTCTCGTAAAATAATGGTTCGCTATTTTTATTATCATATGCTATAGCATAATTAAAGATAGGGGCACCTGTATTAACTTTAGATTTACCAAACTCAACAATTTCTATATCACCAGCTTGGCAATTTTTATTTGTTGAATCATAAGAAAAATATAATTTTTCTCTATGATTTCTTCTCTCGTTCCAACTATTTAAAAAGTCCAAACATTGATTTTCAGTAATTGAATTAAGAAAATCAGAGATCTTTGAATCACTGTATATTCGCATATCATTAGTAAATAAAGGGTGGTTATAAGCATAATCTGGATAGTACTGATTCGCATTACTTTCAGAAATTATTGAGTAGCTTACTAAATCTAATAGAAGGCCTAATTCTTTATCATCGAAATATTCATCTAATATTTCAGAAATCTTATAATCTTTGATGATTTTTTTGATAATAATATGACCACCAATTTGAATGCAGCTACTTCTATTACTTCTATTAATTCTATCTTTTTCTTCTGGGAGTTGAGTTTCTGGAAAATATTTTAGAAAGTTTTCATTAGGAATCATCATAGTTAAATCATCTTTCGATAATTTCCCAATCGTTGTTCTTTTTGATACAGTATATTTTTTCTCTCGATCATATTTAGTACATATGCATACTCTACATAAGTCGTATCTTTCTTCTTATTTGTCGTTATTTACCTGTTTTTTCAGGTACTTTTACAAGAAAATCTAAATACATTTTTCGACTCCTTTTCGAGACTGAATTTTTTAGAAAATTAATATTAAAGGTATTGAATTTAATAAGCAGAACGAAGCCTATTCAAGTCAATGTTCCCCTTTGTCACCAAGCGTAACCAAAAAATATGCTGAAAAACAAAATCGTAAAAAGAGAGGTCTTTACAAAGATGGCAAAATCATTTTCAATGCAGACAGCGTTGGTGCTTTTAACATCATGAGACTGTTCTATCAAAAGAACGAGTTATCATTCAAAGGAACAGCAGCTTATCTAAGCAACCCGACAAAACTGAGTTTTGATCAAACATCGAAGTATCTGTGTAACGCTAAAAGGCGTAGCAGTAGTAGCTGTAGCATAACGAGAGTTATACGATATTCGAAGCTCGGGTAGTTCACTTGTAGCGGATGTCGGCATTGCTATGGGATCTGGAACCGATGTTGCTATTGAATCAGCTGATATAGTTTTGATAAAAAATGATTTAGAATATGTGGTTAAAGCGATTTATTTAAGTAAAAAGACGATAAATAATATCAAGCAAAATCTTTTCTGGGCTTTTGCATATAATATTGCGGGTATA
>JAYENG010000312.1:0-5238 GCA_034721975.1 Bacillota bacterium | reverse complement strand
CAATACTATAATTCTTTTTAACCTCGATAACCACCCCATTATACATCCTCAGAACCTCCAATATCAATATAGTTTTTTATTATACTTAGTTTTTCTTTGTAAACAATAATGACAGCAATGATATAATCTCTATAAGTTTTTAATTTTTGTTTTGTCGTTCGATATTTAAGCACTATCTCCGCCATTGGTAATTTTTTCTTCTTATAGAGTTTTTTAGTAATCGGATCATTTTTCGATGCTTCATAACTTAAATTACTTATTTCTGTCTTTGTTCGTCTATGTTTCGGTGAACTAGATATAAGATTTTCAAAATTAATATTAAAAAGTTTTAGCGTATTTTTGAATTTTTCCACTTCGTTAACCAATTCTTCATCATCTGAATTATCAAACTCATAAATTCCCGCTTCTTCACCATCTTCGAATTGCCTATGGTATTTATAATACTTGTCGCTTTTTTGCCAATCTTTAACTCGGCTTTTAATTGTAATTGAAGCTAAATTCAATAATGATCCTTTTTCAGGATTGTATCTGTCGATGGCTTCATTGAAAGCTTGCATTCCGATTATTAATTCTTCACTGTTTTCATTACTCACATATTCTCCTGTTGTATTAGAAATTGTTTTAATAATAAATGGCATATATTTATTAATTAATTCATTTCTATACATATGATTCTTGTTTTTTTGACATTCATTGAGTTTATATTCAAGATCTTTCATATTTACCTCTTTTCTGCTGTCACTATAGTATACGTGGCTTTTTATTTTTTTTTATACCCAAATGATTAGAAACATTAAAAAAGAGCGTAATTTCTACGCTCTGATCTTTTAGTATGAAATAATAATCCCTTTATTATCTACATATAATGTACTGAGTCCTTTTGTCGGTACTATTAGAATGTCTTTGAACTTTCCTCTTTCAAGCAATGCTTTTTTCAGACTCAACGCCCTCTCTTCATTATCGGCATGCGAAATAGCTAGAATCCTTTCAGAAAAATCTTCTCCTTTTTCAAAGATCATATCTGCAAGCCTGTTAAAGGCTTTATTTGAACCCCTCACCTTTTCAAAGAGAATTATCTCTCCCTCGTCATTAGTGCCCATTATCGGTTTAACGTGCATAAACATCGCCAATGTTCCTTTAAATCTGGAAATTCGTCCGTTCTTCATTAAATTCTCTAATGATTCTGATATAAAATAAGTTTGCATATTTGCAATGTACTTTTCTACTTTTTCTACTATTTCTTCAAAAGAAAAACTTTTCTCCATCAATTCTCTTATTTTCACAGAAATAAGTGTTTCTCCTATCGAAGCGCATTTCGAATCAAATATATGAATTTTCTTGTCTTTGTCATGTTCCTCTTCAAATATTTGTTTTGCCAATATCGCACTATTGTATGTGCCGCTTAATTTTGAAGATATCGTAATCGCAAACATATCTCCCATTTCTTTGAATTTCTCTATGAAATCATTTGGTGACGGGCAAGCAGAACCTGCTTTTTTAGAATTCATCATATCGTCTCTAAAACTATCAATATCTAATTTTGCATCGTCAGTATATTCCTTACCATCTAGCAGAAGTTTAAATGGAATTAAATCCACCTTAAGATTTTCTTTAAGTTTCTCAGTCATATCATGAGAACTATCAGCAATAATTTTAATCATATTAACCTCCCAGTTACTTATTACTTTAATTATATATAATAAAATATTTAATTACAATTAAGAAAAAAATAATTATTATAGATAACAATATTTTTTATTGACAAGTTATTAACAAGGTGATACTATCCAATTGTACCCCCTCTGGGTAGGGAGGCATACATTATTGGAGGTGTAGCATTAAAATGAAAGTAATTATTGTAGGTGGTGTTGCAGGTGGAGCAACTGCAGCAGCGCGTTTAAGAAGAGTAGATGAATTTGCAGAAATCGTGATGCTTGAAAAAGGTGAATTTATTTCTTTTGCAAATTGTGGATTACCGTATTATGTTGGAGGCGCAATCGAAGAAAGAGAAGCGTTGTTGGTTCAAACTCCCGAAGTTATGGAAATGACTTTCAATATTAAAGTTAGAACTTTTAACGAAGTTACAAAAATCGATAAAGAAAATAAAACCGTTACAGTTAAAAACGTAAAAACAAATGAAGAGTATGTTGAATCATATGACAGGTTGATACTCTCTCCTGGATCAGTACCGCTAAAACCGCCGATACCAGGAATCGACTCGCCAAATATATTTACTTTGTGGACTGTTCCGGATGTAGATAAAATCAAAGATTTTGTTAGTGAAAAGAATGTAAAAAAAGCTGCAGTCATAGGCGGTGGATTTATCGGCATCGAAATGGCTGAAAATCTACACGACCTCGGAATTGAAGTCACTATTGTAGAAATGCTTGATCAGGTTATGGCTCCTATCGACTATGAAATGGCTAAAATCGTCCATCAACATATGAGAAATAAAAATATCGATTTGCAACTTGGAGATGGAGTCAAGAATTTTTCTGACAAAAACGGTAATACAATTGTCACTCTGCAAAGCGGTAAAGAAATCGAAGCAGATATGGTTATGTTGTCGATCGGTGTTAAACCGCAAACAGGTTTGGCAAAAGACGCCGGATTGGAACTAGGACCTCGCGGTCATATCGTTGTAGATGATTATTTAAAAACATCTGATGAGAATATTTATGCAATCGGCGATGCAATCGAAGTAGTTGATTTTGTCAACGGCAAAAAAACGGCAATTCCATTGGCCGGACCTGCAAACAAACAAGGAAGAATAGTATCGAACAACATTCTAGGCGATGCTAAGGAAAAATACAAAGGAACTCAAGGTACTTCCATCGCAAAAGTATTTGATTTGACTGTCGCTTCAACCGGTCATAATGAAAAAATGTTGATAAGAGATGGTTTAGTTTATGGAAAAGATTATCAAAAGGTGATTTTACACCCTAAGCATCATGTGGGCTATTATCCAGGTGCTCTACCTATGACTATAAAATTCATCTTTGCCAATGACGGAAAAATTTTAGGAACGCAAATCGTAGGATATGACGGCGTCGATAAAAGAATCGACGTTATTGCGACTGCAATGAGATTCGGTGGAAAAATAGATGATTTAAAAGAATTGGAACTGGCATATGCTCCACCGTATAATGGTGCAAAAGATCCTGTCAACTTCGCTGGTTTCGTAGGCGAGAATATCCTTAGTGGTTTTGTGAAATTTGCACATCACGATGAAGTGAAAGAAATGGATTTAACTGAATCTATTATCTTGGATATAAGAGAGCCACTTGAAAGAGAACTCGGATATATCAAAGGGTCAATAAATATTCCTTTAGATCAATTGAGAACTCGATTCAATGAATTAGACAAAAGTAAAAAAATCGTAGCTTATTGCGCTATCGGTGTCAGAGGTTATCTTGCCGCAAGAATATTGCAGCAAAACGGGTTTGATCACGTATATAACTTAAGCGGTGGCTATGAAACTTATTCCGTAGTATATTGTCAAGATGAAAAAGGTATAGATAACTGCGGTGGTGTTTATAGTGATGAAGATATCGAATATGGAGAATTTGGTGGAATTGAACAACATCAGGCACCAGCGGATTACAAAGGTGAGCGTCACGAACTAAACACAAGTGGATTAAGCTGCCCGGGACCAATTATGAAAGTTTATCAGAAGATGAATGAAATCAATCCTGGTGATGTGCTTTATGTCAAATCATCCGACCCCGGTTTTGTAAATGACATTGGAGCGTGGGCTAGAAAAACAGGAAACACTTTACTTGATTCAGGTAAAAAGGATAAAGGATTCTTTGCAGAACTTCTAAAAGGTACTGCTAAAGCTCCTATGGCGGAGCAAAACAACCAAGTTGTAAATACACTAGACGGTCAAACTATTGTAGTTTTCAGTGGAGATCTAGATAAGGCCATAGCATCGTTCATCATCGCGAACGGCGCAGCTGCCATGGGTAAAGAAGTTACGATGTTCTTTACATTCTGGGGTTTGAACGTCCTTAGAAAAGAAAATTACAATGCCAAGAAAGATAACTTTCTAGAAAAAATGTTCGGTATCATGATGCCTAAAGGACCTGGCAAATTGAAACTTTCAAATATGAACATGCTGGGAATGGGCCCGAAAATGATAAAAGGCATCATGAAAAAACACAATGTCGACCCTGTCGGCGTGATGATGCAACAAGCGTTGGATAACGGCATAAAAATGATTGCATGCAATATGTCGATGGATTTACTTGGTATCCAAAAAGAAGAATTAATAGATGGAATAGACCTCGGTGGAGTCGCTATGTATCTAGGTGCTACTTCTGAAGCGAATTCCAACTTGTTTATCTAGTATTTGATGATATAATATGTCCCAATGGAGTGATGATAATGGAACATGAAGAGTCGAAAAAGAAAATTCTAAATCGTTTAAAGACAATTAAAGGGCATATCGGCGGCGTGGAGAAAATGATTGCAGATGACCAGCCTTGTGAAGACATCGCTCTTCAAATCAGTGCAATCAGGGCATCGGTTCATAAAGTAGGTATGTTGATCATGGAGGATTATGCAAAAGAGTGTATCACTTCTAATGTCGACCTTCCAAATGAAGATATTCATAAGCTTGAAAAGGTTATCCATACATTGCTGGAATTCACAAAATAAGCAAAAGGGTTATCCGATGGATGACCCTTTTCCACTTTGATTTACTAATAACTACCATAATATTCAAAATTTCTCCCTAATGAATCTTTCACTATCGCTTTATAATTCATATTCTCAAAAATTTTATCCATATCAAAGACTTCAAAAGTTACTTTTCTCTCTGCCCTATAATAACTATCCGTATGATCGGCAACCTCATATTCTTCGGTTAGAAGTTCAAATTCATCAATCAATTCATCACCGTTATATGCCTCGATATGCACACTTTCAATATCAATATCCTTTATGTAATTATTAAAAGCTATTTCAGCATAATAAGTAAAATCACCATTAGATGAAATCCCCATAGACCTTGCATCAACCCAACATTCAAGCAAAGTATCATAATAAAGATTGATTCTATCAGTCTCTTCAGTAATCAAAACATTATTATCGTTTATGACCATTTTCGTTTGATAATTATATTCATAACTCAATTGAATCTCGGCAATATAATTCATTGCATCAGTTTTCGTCATTTGAATTTCTTGCCAATCTCCATATATTATTTCGTTTTCCAACCTGAATTTATGATTTTCA
>JAYENG010000311.1:0-5266 GCA_034721975.1 Bacillota bacterium | reverse complement strand
TAGAATGTTTTGAAAGACCTGGTCATAAACTTCATGTTGGTGAAATAACAAGGAAACAGATTAGTTTATTTAAAGATATGGACATAGCATTCCCGGACTCGTTACATTAATTCGGGAATGCAGGATAGAACAGCTACAACTTCTTGATTAAGATCCTCGGCTAAATCCCGGGCTTTTCCTAACAGCTCTATAGAAACATTTTGTATTTTGCGATTTTTTTGTTCGATGTAAACGAATACACCTGTAAAATCTTCTCTTTTCATGAGAATTCTCCTCCTCAAATTTATATGATATACTTCTCTTTCAGCTTCTCGATAATTACCTCGGCGGCTTCTTGCTCACTTAAATCTTTATGCAATACACCCGCCGCCTTTATTCCTTTAGTAAATGATTTTTTCACTTTCGTAGGAGAACCCGTCAACCCCAATTCCTCTTTTGTAATATCCAAATCATCAAAAGTCATAAGTCTTACTTCTTTCTCTCTATAGGCATCTAAAATGCCCACTACACTCATATATCTAGGTTCATTCATTTCAGATAGAGCCGTGATTAAACAAGGCATTTTAACCTTTATGATGTGATATCCATCTTCAAATCTTCTTTTAATGATAAGTGCATTTCCTTCTTTGTTTACCTCTTCAACATAACTTACATGTGGAACTGCAAGATGCTCAGCGAGTTCAGGACCAACTTGAGCAGTATCACCATCAATCGCTTGTCTACCAGTAATAATTAAATCATATTCCAGTTTTTCTATCGCTTTTGCCAGTGTAAGAGATGTTGCCCATGTATCAGCTCCTGCAAATGCACGATCAGATAGTAAAACCGCCTCATCCGCACCCATTGCCAACGCTTCTCTAAGTGCAGCATCCGCCTGAGGTGGACCCATGGTAAGCACTGTAATATGCGCTCCAAACTCTTCTTTTAATTGAAGTGCAGATTCTAATCCGCTTTTGTCATCAGGGTTTATTATGCTCGGAACACCGTCTCTAATCAATGTTCCTGTTTTAGGATCAAGTTTAACTTCATTTGTATCAGGTACTTGTTTTATACATACAATTATCTTCATCATTTTGCCTCCTATAACATATTTGCAGCAACAACCATACGCTGCACTTCAGAAGTTCCTTCGTATATTTCAGTGATTTTAGCATCTCTCATCATTCTTTCAACCGGATACTCTCTCGTATAACCATATCCTCCGTGAAGTTGAATCGCCTTCGTAGTCACCATCATCGCAGTTTCCGATGCAAAAAGCTTTGCCATCGCAGCTTCATTACTATACGGCATTTTATTATCTTTACACCAAGCAGCTCTATATACAAGTAATCTAGCTGCGTCAGTTTGCGTCTGCATATCGGCCAACTGAAACTGCGTATTTTGAAATTTAGATATCGGTCTACCGAATTGTTTTCTTTCTTTTACATATTTAACAGTCTCATCAATTGCACCTTGTGCTATCCCAAGCGCCTGAGCTGCAATACCGATTCTTCCACCATCCAAAGTTTTCATTGCAATTCCGAATCCTTTACCTTCTTTACCGAGAAGATTTTCTTTAGGAATCTTCACATTTTCAAATATAAGTTCACATGTCGCCGAACCTCTGATTCCCATTTTCAACTCTTTCTTACCTATAGAAAACCCTTCATAGTCTTTCTCTACAATGAATGCTGAAATCCCTCTAGTTCCTTTAGATTTATCTGTCATAGCAAGAATAATAAATGTATCCGCTTTTGACGCATTCGTGATGAATATCTTTGAACCATTTAGAATATAATGATCCCCTTCTAATACCGCTCTGGTTTGTTGCCCAGCAGCATCTGTTCCCGCATTAGGTTCAGTCAATCCAAAAGCTCCCAGTTTCTCTCCATTAGCTAACGGTATCAAATATTTTTCCTTTTGCTCTTTCGTGCCAAATTCATAAATCGGTGCACAGCAAAGCGAAGTATGAGCAGATAATACAACACCGGTGGTTCCACATGCTTTAGAAAGTTCTTCAACTAACATCGCATACGATACGTTATCTCCACCTGCACCACCGTACTCCTTGGGAATGGGAATTCCCATCATTCCATAACGAACCATTTTTTCAACTGTTTCTTCCGGGAATCTCTCTTCTTCATCAACTTCAGCCGCTATTGGCTTAACTTCATTTTCAGTGAATTCTTTATACAATTGTTGTAGCATTTTAACTTCTTTACTTATACCAAATTCCATTTCCTAACCTCCATTTGTTAACTTATTCACATATTTATATACGCAATTCTTGTGCCAAGGCATTAATACGTGTAAAAAGAGCTGAAATCGATTAAACTACGTTCGCTTTTTCAATTTTGTCGTTATTTATTTAACTGATAAAGAAATATCTGTTCAGTATTACTAACACCTGTATATATACCGTTCGGAAATCCTAACGAATTTCTAATTTCATCGAATTTCTTGTTCAACTTTCCTGACACTCCTTGTAATTATGCAAACCAATACATAAATTTGCATAATTCATCTAATAACATTGACATCACAAAACAGTCGCTGTATAATCGTATACAATAATACATGAGGGGGTATCCATGAAAAAAACCTTGACTTATAAGATATTGAACAATCATTTAATTGAAGGAAATTTAATTATAGGCAACGAGATAAAAATTAAAATCGATCAAACATTAACTCAGGATTCGACCGGAACGATGGTCTATCTTCAACTAGATGCTATGGACATCGAAAAGAGGCAAACGGAATTATCCGTCGCATATATAGATCACAATACCATTCAATCAGGATTTGAAAACGCAGACGACCACGAATTTATAAAATCTGCAGCTTTAAAATACGACATCGTATACTCAAAACCAGGAAACGGAATCTGTCATCAACTCCATTTGGAGAGATTCTCCATACCCGGAAAAACACTTATCGGATCAGATAGTCACACACCGACATCCGGCGGCATGGGAATGCTGGCCATAGGCGCCGGCGGACTAGACGTAGCCGTAGGAATCGGAAAGGGTTTTTACTATTTAAAAGCTCCGCAAGTTATGAATGTCAAATTAAGCGGTTTGCTTAATCCATGGGTAACCGCTAAGGACGTCATTCTCTATATTCTAGGCAAACTCACCGTAAAAGGCGGAGTTGGTTATGTAGTTGAATATACCGGAGAAGGAGTAAAGAGTCTATCCCTGACAGACAGGGCAACCATCACCAATATGGGCGCCGAGCTCGGAGCGACGACTTCGATCTTTCCATCGGATGAATCGACTGAAGATTTTCTGATTAAGCAAGGACGGAAAGAAGATTATATAGAAATGAACGCAGCTGAGGATGCCATCTATGATAAAACCATAGAAATCGATTTATCAATAATTGAACCGATGGTCGCACTTCCCCATTCTCCCGACAATATCGATTTAGTAAAAAACAATAAAATGAAAATCGATCAAGTCGCCATAGGAAGCTGCACCAATTCTTCTTACACTGATTTAATGAGAGTGGCAGCCATATTAAAAGGCAAAAAAGTTCATCCGGATGTAAGTCTTGTGATTTCACCTGGATCATCCAACATTTTAAAAATGCTGGCAAACACAGGCGCTTTATCGGATTTGATTTCAGCCGGCGCAAGAATTCTAGAATCGGCATGTGGTCCTTGTATCGGTATGGGGCAAGCTCCAAAGACAAATGCCGTTTCCATTAGAACATTCAACAGAAATTTCAAAGGACGATGCGGAACTACAAATGCGGGTGTTTACCTCGTCAGCCCTGAAACCGCTGCCATTTCAGCCATAACCGGCTATTTGACAGACCCGAGGGACATAGGGAACCCTATAGATGTTTTACTTCCGGATCAATTCGATTATAACGACAACTATTTTCTTTATCCCAAAGGCGAAAACAAAGAAGCCGAACTCGTCATGGGACCGAATATAAAACCTTTTCCTTTAGGGACAAAACTCGAAGACTCAATAGTAAAGAAAGTAGTTTTAAAAGTTGAGGATAACATTACAACCGACGACATCATGCCGTCAAATGCAAAATTATTACCGTTTAGATCGAACATTCCCGAATTGTCGAATTCTTGTTTTGCGACGCAGTGTGACGATTTTAAACAAAGAACAATATTAAACAACGGTGGAATTGTAATAGGCGGCGATAATTACGGACAAGGCTCTAGTAGAGAACATGCAGCGCTCGTTCCTCTTTACTTGGGAATCAAAGCGGTCATAGTAAAATCCTTTGCAAGGATTCACAAGGCGAATCTTATCAACGCAGGTATTTTGCCACTTGAATTCATCTCTGAAAACGATTATCTACAAATAGATGAAAACGACGAACTCGAATTGATGGATGTAAAAAATTCGCTGATCGATTCCAACTTAATCAAAATAGTGAATAAGACAAAAAGAAATACAATAAAAGTCAAGTTCGAAGGCTCTGATAGAGATGTAGACACCCTGTTAATGGGAGGAACCATCAATTATCTTAAGAAGGTGCAAAAATGAAAAAATATAATGCAACTTTAATTCCAGGAGACGGCATCGGCCCGGAAGTGACTAAAGCCGCAGTAGAAATTGTGAATTCTACAGGTGTGGAAATCATCTGGGAAACAGTCAACGCCGGGCAAGATATTTTTGATGAAAAGGGAATATTGATACCCGATCAAGTCTATGAAAGTATAGAAAAAAATAAAGTGGTTCTTAAGGGACCCATAACAACACCTATCGGAAAAGGATTTAGGAGCATCAATGTTGCTTTAAGAAAAAAATACGACTTATATGCCAACATCAGACCAATCTCCAATCTGTGGAAAAACGACGCCAACCCTATAGACATGGTGATATTCAGAGAAAATACAGAAGGCTTATATATAGGCATAGAACATGAAATAACTAAAGATCACTTTATTTCCATTAAAAAGACAACAAGGAAAGGCTCTGAAAGAATACTCGAGAAAGCCTTTGAATATGCAAAAAACAATAAAAAAGAAAAAGTAACATTGGCTCATAAAGCCAATATTCTAAAGATGACAGATGGGTTGTTTTTGGAAATCGGCAGGGAAACATCCGAAAAATATAAAATTCCACTAGAGGAAGTCATCATAGACAACATGTGTATGCAGATGGTAATGAACCCATCGCAATTCGACCTCATCGTCACCATGAATCTTTACGGCGATATACTCTCCGATCTCGGCGCGGGTTTAGTCGGCGGATTAGGACTTATTCCCAGCGCAAACATGGCTATTTCATCGCCTATGTTTGCGCTGGGAATA
>JAYENG010000310.1:0-5390 GCA_034721975.1 Bacillota bacterium | reverse complement strand
CGTAAAATACTTAATTACCTTACACCAGATGAAGCCTTTGATGATGAACTCTATGAAATATATCAATAATAGGCATACATATTTTTACAGTTGAAAATTAGTTCAATTTGTCATTGCAATTTTAGAAATATTTTTATTACCGATCAACGCATCTTTTAAATCGGTTTCTAAAGGTAAGTCGATCATGATTTTTTCCATGGGTTGATCCATCAATGCATCGATTGTTGAAAATAAACCTAGAATAAAATATTCTGATGATCGCTTTCTATTATCCATTTCAACAGCTATATACTCGGCAAGTTTCGCCCTGATTAAAGAAGTTCTTACGAGTTCAGTAGGTTTATCTTTATTTATATTTCTCAGCATCAATATTGACACTACTTTTCTAATTTCCCTGAAACCTAATCTTACAAGTGCTTGATTAAGCGATGTAACTCGGCTTCTTGCAGAAAACGCAGGTGAATTAACAAGCTTCAAGACCTTGTAAGCTAAAGAAACATCGGTTTCGATAACTTGTGTAATACTTGTAAATTCTGGAATGGATTTATCTAATTCCTTCAGTATTTTAATATACGTTTGAAATGACTCTTCAATTTCTTTATTTTCGATGATTTGAGGTTTTTCAAAAAAGTAACCTTGAAAATATGTATATCCTAATTCTTTCGCCTCTTCAAATTCATCATATGTTTCTACTTTTTCAGCTAATAATTTCACATTGAAAGGTTTAAGTTGTTTTGCAATTTTAATTCTCTCATCTTTTGTGGTTAGAAGAAAGTCGACTTTTACAATATCAATTATTTTTAGAAGTGATTCATTGTAATTGTTTAGAACATAGTCATCTAAAGCAAATTTGTAACCTTGGTTTTTAAGATGGATACAGGCATTAATAAAACTTTCGGTAGGTATGATATCTTCTAGGATTTCCACAAACAATGAATCGTGGCTAAAAATCGTAGGCGTTTCATCTTTAATCAAATCTTCAGTAAAATTTATAAAAGACAACTTATCATCAGAAATATTTTCAAGGCCTAACAGCATTAAACTATTTACAATCACACTTGAAGTAGCAGCATTTCCATCGCTGAAATCAGCTTTATTATTTAAATTGTCTCGATAGAATAATTCGTAACCATAAATTTCTAATCTATTATTGAAAATAGGTTGTCTTGCGATAAATATATCCATAAAGTAGCTCCTTTCATATAATTTACAGTATATGTTAATATTATATAAATATATTATGAAAAATTCAACAACATAAAAGAATTTAATTTCTGATATGGTATAATATTACTTGCAAAGAACATTTAATGAAGGAGTGCGATATGACCGGATTGATTATTGGAAAATATCTACCTATGCATATGGGGCATGTAAATGCAATTTTAAAAGCCATATATATGTGCGATGAATTATTTATAGTGGTTATTCACAATGAAGAAATTGACCGCGAAATATGTAAGAATGATAATTTTAAATACATTGAACCTCAAATTAGAACAAGATGGATAACTCAACTCACTAAAGATGTAGAAAACAAAAAAATCTTATATATAAAAGAGGAAGTACTAGAAAACGGCAAATTAGATTTTTCCGGTAATATTGAAAAGATATTTAAGACAATCGGGAAAAAAATCGATCGTCTTTTTCATACGGATTTAAATTATTACAATAAGATCAAAGAGAAATATTATGGAATAGAAAGCTTGATTGAATATTATGATTTTAAAAAATTCTCAATATCTTCAACACAAATTAGAAAAGATGGAATATTTAATCATTGGGACAATATACCTACTGTTGTAAGACCGTATTTTGTAAAAAAAATTGTTGTTGTTGGAACAGAAAGTTCTGGTAAATCTACACTTACCAAGCATCTTGCCAAACTTTATAATACAAATTATGTTGAGGAGTACGGAAGGGCGCTTTGTGAAAGAATGGGCGGATATGATGGAATATTTACACCTGATTTATTTCGTATCATAGCATATGGCCATAAAATGTCTGAATTCAAAGAAATCAATTACTCAAATAAAGTTTTGTTTATAGATACAGAAATTATTGTTACTCAATACTTTTCAGAATTGCTGGTGGGAAAAGATCCACTACTTGATATAATTGCTGAAAGTGACCATTATGATTTATGGATTTATCTAGAACCGGATATTGAATGGGTAACTGATGGTTATAGAACTTACGGGGAGGAAGAAAAACGTATACAGAACAATAATAAATTGAAAAAGATGTTGGATAATCGAAATATCAAGTATCATGTCATTGGAGGAAGCTATATAGAGCGGATTACCAAAGCGATTAAACTTGTTGATGAGATTATGAATAAATAGCTATTAAAGCAAGATGTTGGAAAACATCTTGCTTTTTATGTAAAAGTTGCAAAAAACATAATAATTATCTAAATATAATAATATGTTTAGATAGCAATTTAATTAGGTATATTTAAAATGATGGAAAAAGGTGGTTTATTAAAAAAGAAGGGGGAATAAGTAGTGAGAAAATCTAAAAAATTGAGTTTGTTGATTGCAATAATGATGTTGCTTTCATCATTTTCATTTGGCTCAGTCTTTGCAGAATCATACCAGATTGAGTGGGGAGATATGCTTTGGAAGATTGCTGAGAAATATGACTTGGATTGGCAATATTTAGCAGAGTATAATAATTTAGAAAATCCTGATTTGATTTATGCAGGGGATTCTTTAGAAATTCCAGACGAGGCTGTAGATATTACAGTACTTGCAACTGCAGATTTACATGGGAGGATCTATGCATATTCATATGCGATAGATTCAGTAGATTCAGATGCGGGAATTTTAAAGATTCAAACACTGGTAAAAGAAGAAAGGGAAAACAACGATAATGTTATCTTGATGGATTCAGGAGATTTGACTCAGGATAATAGTGCGGAGTTATTCAATGACGATCCGATTCACTCAATGATCAAAGCTGTAAATTATATGGATTATGATTTGTGGACTATTGGTAATCATCAATTTAACTTTGAAAAATCTTTTACAGATAACTGTATTGAAACTTTTGAAGGGACAGCTCTTGCAGGAAATATTTACAAAGAGGATGGAACACGATATGTGGAACCATACGAAATCTTTGATTTTGAGGGTGTCAAAGTAGCTGTTGTCGGTTTGACAACTCCATATGTTCCGGTTTGGGAAGCTGCAGCACCTAGTCATTTTGAAGGTTTGACTTTTACACCTACTGTTGCAGAAGCGGAAAAAATCGTTCAAGAATTAGAAGGAAAATACGATGTTCTTATTGGCTCATTCCATCTAGGTCAAGACGGAGAACATGGTTATGAGGGAGCTGAGGCGATAGCTGAAGCTTGTCCAGAATTCGATGCGATATTTATGGCTCATGCTCACTCAAAGATCAACAACGTTGAAGTAAACGGCGTTAAGTTGATCGAACCGGGTAAATACGGTTGGGCATTGGCAAAAGCGGATATTTCTGTAATTCAGAAAGACGGCGAATGGGCTATTGACAGTATAGTGACAAATAATCTAGAAACATACGGTGTTGAAGAAGATGCTGATATGGCGGCTGTATTTGAGTATGTACACGACATATCGATAGCTGATGCAAATACGATTGTCGGTGAGGTGACAGCCGATTATATCGATAGAGTAGATTATATTACCGGTGAAAGAGATGTCACTACTATGCCGACATCACAAGTAGAAGATACTGCTCTGATAGATTTGATAAATGAAGTTCAAATGTTCTATTCGGGAGCGGATGTTTCTTCAGCGGCAACGTTTACAAATAGCATGAATTTAGTTGCTGGCGACTTCAAGAAAAAGGATGTTGCATATATCTATAAATATCCAAATACTCTAATGGGAGTCAATATCACTGGTGAGAATTTGAAGGATTATATGGAATGGTCTGCAAGTTACTTCAATACGTATAAACCAGGTGATTTAACTGTTAGTTTTGATGAAAATATTAGAGGATACAACTATGATATGTTTGCAGGTGTAGATTACGAAATTGATATTTCAGAAGAACCTGGAAACAGAATCAAGAATTTAACTCTGAATGGTTTAGAAATTGTAGTGTTGACTTCCTGAAATTTTCCTACTCGAACAGCAAACCCTTCATAAGTTTTGTAACTCTTCATAATAGTTGTAATTAATTGTTCTTTTTTAAGAGCATCTTTTTTGTCCATCAAATCACTGAGACTTGATACTACTGCATCATATTTTTTCTTTACTATAACAACATCATCTTGTGCCTTTTCCATCTTTTTTTTCTAACATCAGATTGCTAATTTCTATCGCTTTATGTTTGATATCATTTTCGGTCACCTTAAATGCATTAAGTATTTTCTTTTGAGTTGATGTAACGGCGTGATCTAATCGATAAACTTGATCAAGCTGACGTATCATTTCTATCTTCTCTAGCTCTTTTATTGCTGCTGGCACGGTCATATAATTAGGTTTCTTAGTTAATTTTTTCATTTCATCTTTAAGCTTAGTATATATCTTATTTCTAACTATTAACGCAATAAATTCTATGAATATTTTTGATGCTGCTCTTAGATCAGTATGTACTCTTAACGATTTATTACCTAAATATGATTTATCGCCTCTAAACAGTTTTTCAGATGCATCACGACCTTTATAGAAATCAATAGCCTCTCTTGCTGTCATCTTTTGAGATGTAATTATGACAAAGTAACCACATAGCGCCATTTCTTCTTCAACAACGCTTGCTTTTTCTGTTGCAAACTGAAATTTTTTATCTTCATAATATAAATGAAAATAATGTTCAATAGTTGAACTAAACTCTTTTTCTGTGTTCTGGTACTTCTTTAAGTATTCACTTAATTCATTTATCTTTAGCTCTATGGCTCTTCGTTCATAGCTTTCTTTAAAAATGCTATGGTATATGTGAAAATGACGTTCCTTCTCATCTGAAGCATAAAGTGTTCTTTTCACACTTTTCCCATAAACACCATACTCAAATATATTATGTGTTCTTTTACTCTCAAAACTATCCTTATGCTCAAGAATTAGCTGTTTCACTAGATTTTTCTTGCCCTTCATCATAACAATAAAACTATAACCACATGAATCCATATACTCAAAATTTGTCTTACTAAAATAACCACGGTCTAGAATAAAACCAATATTTTTATAACCATATCCTTTAGCTTTATCAACCATATGCTTCAACTGTGAAACATCAGTGATACTGCCAGGATATTTCTCATAAAACAGTGGTTCACTATTTTTATTATCATATGCTATAGCATAATTAAATATAGGTGCACCTGTATTAACTTTCGCATGACCATACTCAACAATTTCTATGTCGCCAGCCTGACAATTTTTATTGGTCGAATCATATGAAAA
>JAYENG010000309.1:0-5433 GCA_034721975.1 Bacillota bacterium | reverse complement strand
CCGATAAAAAAATTTTTCTTGTCCTTTTTCAGAAAATTCTATGATTCTAAACAAAAAAAATAATATTAATACATTATAGACTCGCTCAATATTCTTTTCTAACTATTTGCTTGATATAACCAACAATATTTCACGTACTACTTTTACAGCTAAGGCGCTTGAAATCCCCGAATGGTCATAATGGGGAGAAAGTTCGACCGCATCTGCCCCAACGATATTCAATCCTTTGATTTTTTTCAAAAACTCAATAAATTCTTTCATATCGATTCCACCTGGTTCAGGTGTTCCCGTGCCGGGAAAAACCGAAGGATCAAACACATCTAGATCAACTGTGATATATACAGGGAATTTCTTCAATTCTTCAATATACCTATCAATTTGGCTTAAATTGAACATATTGATATATGTATGCTCTTCAGCAAATTCAAATTCCTCTTTAGTGCCGGATCTGATACCAAATTGATAAATGCGGTTATCTCCAAGAAAATCCCATACCCTTCTTAAAACTGTCGCATGAGAAAACTCTTCTTCCATATAGTCTTCTCTTAAATCAGCATGGGCATCTAAATGAATCACTCTTAAATCGGAATATTTTTCATAAACGGCCTTTATTGGAGAATATGAAACCAAATGCTCTCCTCCAAAGATAAACGGCTTTTTCCCATCTTTTAAAATTTCTTTGGTCTGTTCATATATCATATCTAGACATCTATTCGTATTCCCGAACGGAAGGTCTAAATCACCAATGTCGCCAAAACGATAATCTTCCAGATCCATGTTCAAATAAGGACTATAAGTCTCGATGCCATAAGATTCCTGCCTCATAACAGGAGGTGCAAATCTCGCTCCCGGTCTAAACGATGTAGTACCGTCAAAAGGCGCACCAAAAATAATTATATTTGATTTTTCATACTCAGAATCACACGCCATGAACGTTATCACATTATTCCGCATTTAACAGCTCCTTTACATAATTAGGCAACATAAACGCCCCGACATGAAGATCCGTATTATAGTACTCTGTTTTCAATCCCAGTGCATTCCACGCATCCTTATCGAGGTCTTCTATTGCATTCAATCCCTTTGAAGAAAAACCGAACAGCCAATGTCCAGAAGGATAAGTAGGCATATGATATTGATAAGTCATTATAACCGGGAATATTGTAGAAAGCTTATCGTGTGAGCGCTTCATCTCATGGGCTGTTTGCTCGTAATAAGGACTCTCTTTTTGATTGATCAATATGCCGTTTTCAGTTAAAGCATTATAACAATTAGTGTAGAACTCCGTAGTAAACAATCCCTCGCCAGGCCCTATAGGATCTGTAGAATCGACTATTATCAGGTCGTATTCGTCCTTAAGCCCTTTAACAAACTCTATACCGTCTTCGTAATATAGATTTACTCTTTCATCGGATAATTTATTTGATGTATAATCCAAGTACTTGATAGCGGCCTTGATTACCATTTCATCGATCTCTACCATATCGATTTTTTTGATGGTTTTATAACGAGTCAATTCTCTGACAGTGCCACCGTCTCCACCGCCAATGACTAAAACCTTCTCAATACTCGGGTTTGTCGCCATCGGAACATGAACAATCATGTCGTGATAAATAAATTGATCTTTTTCATTTACCATCATCAATCCATCAAGAGTCATCACTCTCCCGAATTCATCAGTATCGAAGATATCGATTCTTTGAAAATCACTCTTGTCTGTATATATTGATCTATCTACTTTTATCGACCACTTTACTGTATCCGTATGAAACTCTGTATACCACATTTCCATATCATTTTCCTCCTACATTCCTAATACTTTTATAAATTTTACTTCTGGATCATCAGGTCCAGTTATTACCGTATCTTGCTTTTTTAGAAAACTGATATATTCCACAATTTCGCTGCTTATACGTTCACCAGGTGTTATTATAGGAATTCCCGGCGGATAGACCATAACCGATTCTCCACTGATTTCTCCTATGGCATCTGTAAGCAACACTGTTTTTTTAGTTGAATAATATGCATTTCTCGGAGAAACGATCACCTCTGGATTATTAAGAGTTTTTCTTAAATCCTGTTTATTTCCTCCCGTATATTTTTCGCCTATCTCCTTGAGTGCATTGTATAATACTCCTACAGAATATTCGTCATCGCCGAGACTTATTATAAACAACACATTTTTATCATCCGCAAGTTCCGCTTGTATATGATACTTTTCTCTAAGCAAATCATATACTTCGTAGCCGTTCAATTTTAAATTTGTGACATTGACCGATAGTTTTGTCTCGTCGAAATCATGAACCCCAACATTATCGATCAATTCCTTCCCAAATGCATATAACCCAGGGATTTCATTTATCAAGACCCTGTATTTCCTACTGATAGAAAGTATTTCATGCAAATATTTCTCTCCATCCAGCACTAATTTCTTTCTGGCGAAATCTATGCTTGCCATGAGAAAGTACGACGCACTCGTAGTCAGTGTAAGATTGATAGTGTTTCTTAGATGATTATAATCAACTGATTTGTTTTTATTCATCAGTAGCGCTGAACTCTGTGTCAACGTTCCTCCAGTCTTATGAAGAGAAACAGCTGCCATATCAGCTCCTAACTTGATTCCACTGCTGGGAAGTTCAGAATGAAAGGCAAAATGCGCCCCGTGTGCTTCATCAGAAAGTACAACCATATTATTTTTATGCGCCAGTTCAATTATGGCCTTCAAGTCTGATGTAATCCCGTAATATGTCGGGTTGATTACAAAGATGGCCTTTGAATCCGAATTGTTTTTAATAGCTTCTTTTATATTATCTATACTCATACCCATCGCTATTCCGATTTTTTCATCTATCTCCGGTTGAATATATACCGGTATCGCTCCACTTAAAATAAGTCCGTTGATTGCTGATTTATGAGCATTTCTCGGAATGATGATCTTCTCTCCAGGATTGACGCTGCTCATGATCATAGCTTGAACCGCCGAGGTTGTGCCTCCAATCATAAAAAAGCTGTAATCCGCTCCATAGGCATCTGCCAATAAATCCTCGGCTTCTTTTATAACACTTGTCGGGTTGCTTATCATATCTAAAGATTTCATTGAATTGACGTCTAATTCCATGCCGTATTTTCGCAGAAAATCATCATACTCTTTAAGCCCTTTGCCGTGTTTATGGCCCGGCACATCGAAAGGAACGACATTCTCTTTATAATAAGATTCTAAAGCCTCGATCAGCGGCATTCTTTTATGGTTAATCATAGTGAAATCTCCTTTGTAAACATTCTGTTTGTTCAACGATTTATTATAAACACTTAATAATAAAAACACAATATTATTCAGATTTTTTTCTATCTTTCATTATACCACTTAAAAAGCGAATAACATCTGCATTATCCGCTTTTATCACTTATTTCATAAATTCAAGCAACTTATCCATTTCTTCATCGGAAATAGTTATTCCCTTGCTCATTTTCTCGCCATCTGGCGCCCAATCTCTAATATCGTATTTCGCCGGTCGTTCATTCCATGAGATGACATTCAATTCCCTTTGCCATCCAGTCTCTTTTTTTGATAAAACTCCAATTTTTTTTACAATATCATACTTTATCGCGCTCATTCAATCGCCTCCTGTATCAATTATCAAATATCTACTTTAAAAACACCATACCATTTTGATAAAATTCCAAAATGTAAAGCTTTTTATAAGCTTTTATTTTTCTTTCTCACCAATCTCTTCATTATAAGCAACGATATGACAGCACCTATTATCAGCATTAAAATCGGTAAAGAAGATACGACATTCGTCGTTCCCGTATTGTACCATTTAGAAAACGATGTATGAGTAAAATAGCGATGATTTATTTCAGAAAAACCGATAAAACTTACTATAAATAATACTAGCACTCCTATATAGTAGAAATATTTTCTCCTTTGAACATTGATTCTTGCAACGGGCATCACCATGAACGACAAAATTCCGATATAGATCAAAATACTATTATCAATCCCGACGTCGAAGAAATATACGTTCATGTTTTCAATGTAGTTCAACACGTGCAACACTAACAATAATATGAAGTAAAACATTGCGCTGTCAATTAATAAAGAAACCTTTTTATTGGAACCACCATAAGAAACCACCCAACCGTCCATCGCTTGTTCGAAATCATCGCCGAATATCTCTTCTGGATTTCTTTTTATTTCCTGAGAGTTTAAAACGACATCCAAAATCTCCTCTTTTATTTCTTTTCTGCCTTTTTTCGAAATATTCGAGATCTCAAGGTATTCACAAGCATCCTCGTATAGTTCTAGATATTTACCTTCTAAATCTTTCTCATATCCAGTTTTTGAAACTCTTTTAATAGTCATTACTACCGCCACTGCTGCAAGTATGATCAAGACAATAGCAATACCGCCCACCAAAGTAGTCATAGTATCATTTCTTAATATTATATTTAGATAGATTGAAATACTGAATATCACCAATATTCCTATCAATACGGATATCAGAATTTTTATTTTGCTCTTACTAGTCATCTATATCCCTCCTTAGAATCGATTCTACTTTTTTCTTCGTATCATCCCATTCTTCGACAAACTTGTTCAATTCGTCTTTCCCCGAGTCCGATAAAGAAAAGTATTTTCTCATAGGACCAAGTGAAGAAGGTCTTTTATTCACCATAAGAACATTTCTTTTTTCCAGTCTATTTAGAATAGGATAAACAGTAGCTTCATTTACTTCAAATCCCAATTTGTTCAATACATCGACGACTTTGTATCCATACGTCTCTTCATAGCTTACAATTTTAATAATACAACCTTCTAGAATCCCTTTAAGCATTTGTGAATTCATATCGCCCCTCCTACTTTGTATAACATAGTAGATGCTTTCATTATACACATCTACTATGTAATGTCAAGTAGTAACGCATGAAAACATCTTGTTATTTAATTAACTTAAATTGTCCCTTTAATGAACATATGTTATTATATACAAAGTTATCTTAAAAGGAGGTCTACTCTTGATTAAAAAACTTATTACCAAGAGAAAAGTCATACAATTCATTATTGCCTTTTTTATTTACGAAATTACAATTATCTATGGTTTTAACTTTTTTTACTTTATCGCCATCGCTATAGTGCTGGGCGCTATCATGGGTAAAACTTTCTGTAGATGGATGTGCCCTATAGGTTTTGTCATGGAAGCTATCACAACCATTAGAGGTAAAGACCAGAAATTAGGTATGTACAACTATCATAAGGTCGGTTGCCCTATCTCTTGGATTCAAGGTTACTTGAATAAAACGTGCTTTATAAAAATAAAAAGAGATCCAGATAAATGTATAAATTGCGGTTTATGTGATAAAACTTGCTATATAACTGCTTTATCAAACTGAATTCTTTATTCAAAGCTGTTATATAGCAAGTTTTATCAC
>JAYENG010000308.1:0-5468 GCA_034721975.1 Bacillota bacterium | reverse complement strand
TGTTCTTACATTAAAAGAAAAAATTGATGAGTATGAACGCACACTAATAGAAGATGAAATAAAAAAAGATGCTACGCTTAAAGAGGCGGCGAAGAATCTTGGGATAGATATATCCACTTTGGTCAGGAAAAAACAAAAATACGGGATATGATATATCCCTCTTCTTGTTTTTTCTGGCATCTGTTGTTACTATATAATTAGAAAAAAATGGGGTTCGGCATGAAAATATTAGTTGCAGGTGGAGCAAGGTATATAGGAAGTCATACAGTTGTAGAATTATTAAAAGCCGGGCATGAGATAGTAATAGTCGACAATCTCAGCTGGAGAATGATTTTGATGCAGTGATTCATATGGATTTGATTCGGAATGGGCTTATTTTTATCTTGAGATATTTTAATCCGATAGGGGCGCACAAGAGTGGAAGAATAGGAGAAGATCCTACAGGAGTATTTACATTATCGATAGAAGACTTGGAACTGGCAAAAGGATAGTCCGAATGGATATGGGAAATAGGAAGTGAGTTTAAATGTATGATAAAGAACTTGAGGTGGCAAAAAAATTGGCTGTAGATGCTGGTAAGTTGATAATGCATGTGTATATAGATGAATCGTATGATATTAATATAAAATCTGATGAATCTCCTGTGACTACTGCTGACCATTTGGCAAATGATTTAATTGTAAAAGAATTGAAAAAAGAATTTCCTCAGTACGCGATTTTGGCTGAGGAAAGCGAAGATGATTTAACGCGGAGAGATAATGATTATTGCTGGTTAGTCGACCCTTTAGATGGAACTAAGGAATTTATAAAGCATAATGATGAATTCTCAGTTAATATTGCTTTGGTTTATAAGAAAAGACCTGTATTAGGAGTGATATATATTCCTGTTACAGAAGAGTTGTATTATGCCGTCGAGGAGTCGGGAGCTTTTTACGAAGCCGATGGTGTGTATAAGAAAAAAATATATGTATCAGATAAAATTGATGAGATCAAGGCATTAAGAAGCAGGTCGAGAATATCTCAAAAGCTTACTGACATTTATGAGAATGAGAGTAAAATCACTGAAGTGATAAAAATGGGAAGTTCTATAAAAGGATGCTTCATTGCTAAAGGAGAAGCTGAAATTTACTATAGCTTTGGCAAAACGATGGAGTGGGATACAGCTGCCATGGAGATAGTAGTAAGTGAGGCGGGTGGAATATTCAGACAGCTCGATGATAGTATCATGTATTACAACAGGAAAACAAGCACGAACAATAATGGGTTTTATATTATAAATAAAAAAAAGAATAAACTAAGATTATAAGGGTGAATAAATTTGACTAAAGAAATGATTGTGTTTTTCACAGCGATGATGCCAATTTCTGAATTAAGAGGAGCTATTCCATTGGGTATTAACTTAGGGATGGAACCTATGAATAGTTTTATATTATCGGTAATAGGAAATTTGATAATAGTGCCGATTCTACTATTGATTGTTCGTCCGATTTTCACTTATTTTAAAACCCTTAAAAGAGTTCGCGATTGGATTAACAAGTATGAAGAAAGAGCTGCCGGAAAAGTTAAAAATTATAGAAAATTCAGATTGTTGGGATTGTTTTTGCTGGTGGCTGTACCAGTTCCGACAACCGGTGTCTATACAGGAGTTGTTGCTGCCAATGTGTTGCAGATTAGATTTAAGAATGCATGGCTGGCAATATCTCTAGGAGTGATCAGTGCTGGTGTTATTGTATATATGATAAGTCTGAATATAATACATTTATTATAAAAAACAAAAAGTCGTACGACTTATGTGAAAAAAGTATAATATATTGCAAAGTGAGGTATAAATATGAGTACATTAACAGTATTTGAATTAAAAGAAAAAATTGATGAACAAAAGACATTAAAAAAACGGCTGGATGGATTTAATCAAGAAAGAGACAGGCTGATTATTGAAGTGAAAAAGTTGAAGAAACAGCTTGTTAAAGAAAATATGGATGTAGATAAGATGGAGAAGGTTTCTTTAACAAGCGTGCTGACATACATTAATGGTAGCTATGATGGGAAATTGGAAAAAGAAAAAATGGAAGCTCTTGAAGCGAAATTAAAGTATGATTCTGCTGAGGATGAGCTTGAAATGATGGAAGAGAAGATTGAAGACATTGAATCAAATGTGGAAGATATAAAAAAATATGAAGAAGAATACAAGTGGCTTCTAAAGGAAAAGATGGATTCGATAGAAGATAAAGATGAAAACTTGAAAAAAACCATCAATGTGATAACTTCTATAAAAAGTGAAATAAAAGAGATAGATGAAGCGGTTATTGCTGGAAAACAGGCGTTGAATGCTTTTTCGAATGTAATCAATGATTTGAACACTGCGAAAAACTGGGGAATTTTCGATATGCTCGGAGGGAATTTCATTGCAAATATAGGAAAGCATATGAAGATAGACGCTGCTAGAAGATCGCTCTCGGAAGCAAAGGGAAGATTACAAATATTTGAAAGAGAGCTTGAAGATGTAGATGTTTCAAGTGAGGTGAATATAGATATGGGAAGCTTCATGACGGTGGCAGATTTTTTCTTTGACAATATATTTGTAGATTTTATGGTCCAGAGTAAAATAAATGATTCTTTGAATAAAATAAATCAGGCTTATGGGCATGTTAAAGAGAGATTGGATAGTTTAGAATCAAGAAAAAATGATTTGAATATGAGTTTGGAAAAATTAGAGAAAAACAAAGAAGAAATTTCACAGAAATATTTTTAAATATTTAACAATCATCGTGTCCGATGGAGTTCGGGCGGAAGACTGTTTCTACGGAAGCGGTTTTTAATTTTTTGAGATTTATAGAATTTTTTTAGTTTTTATATTTTCTTTTTTTATATAAAAAAAGAAGGATATCTAATTAATCCTTCTCAAACAACGGTTTTTCATAATATTCATAAAGTAAATTGTTTATATCGAACAAATCAATTTCTTTCTGTATTCCAAATTTTATTATCGCATCTCTTTTACGCTTAGTGTAAAGAGATGAATAGCCCGAAACTTTCAATAGCCTTTGAATCTCCTCTAAATCGGCTTTGATCGCTATACCGATTTGAAGAAGTTTATCTCTATTGGCTTTTCTCGTGCCAGAAATAATTTGATAAATATAAGTCCTATCTATTTGAGTTTTCTTGACAATCTCTGCACCGGAAACACTATATTTATTAAGAAGCGAATCCATGTAATCTTTAAATTCCATAGATTTGAAAACCGGTTTGAATTCTTCTAAATAATTATCAATATTAGATGCATTTTTCAAGATTTGGTCTAATTCTTTTGTATTTAATGTTTCATTCATTAAAATTTCCTCCATCGTATGTAGTATAACATATTAACAAAGGAAATTATTTCATATATAATAGAAATATTAATGTTAGGAGAATAATTATGGAATTAGGGAAAGAGTTTGAAAAGGTAAAAAGCAATATTGAAAACATCGAGCAAATCTTTGATAAAGATATAAAAATTATTTATCGATTATCTGATAGCGAAAAAGATATTTATTTGGTTGATTATGATGGAGTGAAATTGAAACTCAGAATTGTTGAAGAATCGGCAATTGAGATCAAGAGAATTATGCTTTTATCGAAAATTCAAAATCCTGACATTGAAAAAATTGTCTATTATAGAATTGTGGATAATAAAATATATTTATTATCCAATTACTTTCATGGAATCACACTTTTTGACTACGTGAACGAAAAAGGCATGCTAAATGAAAAAGAAGCAACAGCAATAATGAAAAAATTGTTGCACCTTTTGAAATTCTTGCATCATATTAAACCTTATCCTCTAGTTTTTAGAGATTTGCAGCCTAAGAACATCATCATAAACAATGAAGAAGTATTCTTGATAGATATTGAAACTATCATTGATTACAGACCTGGAAAATCATTCAATGATGTTTTAATGGGAACCGTTGGATTTATGGCACCAGAGCAATATGGGTTTGGACAAGCAGATACCAAAACAGATATTTATAATTTGGGAATGTGTTATCACTTCATGCTTTCGGGAGAGATATTAGAGTTTAACAATCAAACGATTGATTTTTCGAAATTTAAAATCTCTTTAAATGGAAGCAGACTGCTAAGTAAAATGACAGAATTTTCTCCCGATAGAAGATATCAAAGTGTAGATAGAATAATTGAAATTTTAGAAAAAAAAGGGCGGAGCAATAAGTTGATTGAAAAAGCTTCGTTAACAGTTGTAATGTTGATTGCGATTGTTTTAATTATATTCGGAATAGAAAATGCATATGGCGGAAGTGAATATTCGCGATTGATTAGTAATGCAAAATATCAACAATCATTTAGGAATGTCGAGTTTACTAATATGATGCCGTTAAAATTTAATATGTATAATTTTCAAGGTGATTTTGAAAATATGCAGTGGCGACCTCTATCTTTGACAAGTTGCGATAATAATGAAAAATCCAGTTTAGAAGTGCTATATTCAATTGTTGATAATAATATATATATTAGATATAAATTGATTGTAGAAGAAAATATGAAAAATATTTTATTTTCTTTTAGCAATAAGGAAAACGAGTTTTCCGGTTATTTAGATATAGATTTACCTAAGGATAATTATGATTTTATTCAGCGATATGATCTTGATGAACTTGACGAGATTCTAAAAGAACAATATACCAGCAGATATATATTGGAAGTGATGATAGGTGAAGAATCGCCTGAAATTTATAATATAGATTTTCATCGGATATTTTTGGATAATTGTGATAGGTTTGAATGTGAAGAACATAAAGTGGATATTGAAATTTATGATTACCGCGAAGGAAATAAAGTTGATAATTTCATACTTTTGATGAATAGTGAAATGATTGCAAGCGAAGATGGGAAAATTTCGATAACGATTAAAGATTGGGAAAATAAAACACTGGGAATATTTCCTGGTGGGTACTTGTTACAGAGTATTAATGTGATGGCTTTTGAAGATAAAACTTATAAATTGCCTGTATTGAAATACAAAACAAGAAAAATACAAGGATTGGTAAATGAAAATTTTCCCGAGGAGACAATGACAAATATCAGGATGTATCTTATTGAAATAAACAGTGAAAATCAAAATATTATAATTAATAGAAAAAATTATGTTTTTAAAGATACTCAATATTATACATTTGAAATTGAACCATATAAGGAATATATACTTGGTTATAAGGTGATTAGTGGGAATGGGTACAACAAAGAAGGTTATTTAGCTAAAAATGAAAGTGTGCAAAATATTGATGATGCAGAGATTATTACAACTGAAACAATAAAAAGCAAAAGTTACAATTTGAATTTGTTTGATTACTAGAATTGTTTATGTCCTAGTCGAAATCACGAATAAAAAATATGGTTGGTGAATGGATATTCACATGGTTTAATGATAAAAATAAATAAATAAATAAATATTTATAAAGGGATTTGTG
>JAYENG010000307.1:0-5474 GCA_034721975.1 Bacillota bacterium | reverse complement strand
GCTTAAAGAGTGCACCTACAAATCATTCAGAGAGATTTTCAAGAGGCACAGAGGGAGAGTTGATTATTACACTTCCAAAAGATATAGGTGGATTCTATGAAAGAAAATACTTATGGAATGAAATTTGGGTTCAATTTGAGTCTGATTCCGAATAATTTTATAAGAACAATGAAATCAAACATAATTAATTTAGAGGTGTTTTAAATGAATAAATTAAGCAAATTGTCGAAAGTTGTCAGCATGAAAACAATTCTGTTGTTACTTATAGTATCGATTGCTTTGGTTTCTTTAATTTCAAACAAACTCAGTTCAAATGAAATCTATGGCAACGACTTGGAATCTATAAAAAAAGTGATATCGACAATATAAAGTTATGAAAACGCTTCTATAGAAATATTGGATATGAAAGATTTTGGAGATGATAGAATAGTCGGTTTTCTAAGCGATGAAACTCCTGCATATATTGAGTTTTCAAAAAACGATGAAGGAAATTATATCTTTGTATATAGCGAAATGTATACAAATAATTCTTTTTCTACATTTATCATTCACTTTAATGATAGCGATTCTATAGCTGTTGTTATTAAAAATCGTTACAATAACATTGCAAAACTTGAACTAAGTGTAAACAGCCAAGTGATAGAACAGGAATTTAATGTCAATCAAGATTCACTAACTTGGATCGAGTTGCCACATTGTTCAAATAGTCATCGCAGATATGATTACAGATATTACGATATCAATGGAATGTTGATTGACAATTAATAAAAGAGAAAAAAAACAATGAAAAATTTACTATGAATTCTCAATAGGAGGTTATGTGTGAAACAATCTCGTTTGATGATACTTTTTCTGTTGATGGTCATTATAACAATAATGGCTGTTTGGATAAAAAATGATACAAAAAGTACAAATATTACAGTCGATGATAGAGAAATTAATTATGTTTTCCGTTCAAAAGGCAGCAATTTTGAAAATTATAGTGAAACAGAAATATTTCGTCTCTTATTAGAAAAAAATGAAACTGTTGAATATATAAAACTTGGAAGAACAATAACTATTGAATTCGATTATGATTTTGATACAGGTGAAATGACAGATTATATATTGAATGATGATGGAACATTTAAATATGACAGCAAAACCACAAAAACGAGTGAAATGAGTGTGGATAATGGGCTATATTCATTTATCCTCGATAAAAATATTGCTGTATATTTAAGTTCGAATATTGAAGATTATAAAGATGGGGCGGTTATTCGGGGCTTTAAACTCACTTATCCATGTGAAGGTGAGATGAAAGAATATTTCTTTGTTATAAATACCGATGCTGAAATAGAAGATAATTGAATCCAGTACATAAAAGGAGTAAAAACGACTATTTTAAATACAGGCTCTGTTAGACTTTAGGGTTGTTATTTAACATCAGGCGAATGTTTATTCTAAAATAATTATAGCCAACCGTTTTTACCAAAAAAGTTTTTAGTTCTATTCAGGAGGTAGCTTGGATGACATCAGTTTCAACTATAATGTCGGACTCTCTTAGATTGAGTTCATCGCAACAGGAAGAATGATTTGCCCAATTAGGCGAAGTTATTACATTTAATACTCATGGCAGTCTTCTTCACGAGGAAGACCGAGAAAAGAGATATTCTGATGAAGTTGTATGTTTATATTGTGGGAGTGTTCATGTTATTAAGCATGGAAAGAAAAATGATGTTCAAAGATTCATGTATAAGGACTGTGGTAAAACGTTCAATAATCAGTCATTTTCTCCAATGAATCGATTCAATATCAAGATTAATAAATGGTTGAACTAAACCAAGTGTATGATTTTAGGTAACTATATTAGAAAATCAGTAAAGATTGTTGAAGTAAGCGTGGTAAAGAAGTTAAAACCAGAGGTATCAGCAAAGAACAAGTCTGCATTGCAACTGCTATTGAGCGAACAGGTAATATCATTCTTGAGATGGTGACTAAAGGCAGAAATTCAACTAAAGATTTAGAGCGATTGTATGAAAAGCGAATCGCCCACGATTCGTCTATTTGCACTGATTCGCATAAGAGTTCTATTAGTTTTGCAGCCACCCACGGTTCGCACCATTATCGCATACCAAGAGGAAAGCACAAAACAGGAGTATACCATATAAATCATGTCAATAGTTTACACAGCAAGTTTAAAAGCTGGATTAGACCATTCAATGGTGTTTCGACAAAATATTTGAGCAACTATTTGTATTGGTTCAAATGGCTGCAATCATTCAATGATGAGAAAGATTTGATTACCTAATTTTATCTAAAATGGTATTAAACTAGATTGGAATAGATTAATTAACTATAATATAATTGAGGTGAATATTAATGAAAAGAAAAATTATTGTATCTCTGGGTATTGCACTAATTTTAGTAATTGGGATCAGAGTTGCTTTTGGTATCAATGCGACAAGTCAAATTTCCAAAGACAATTATCTCTTTGAGTTTAAAAGTAGTGCAGCAAACATTACAACAAAATTCGATGTGATAATTGCCAAAAATGTGAAAACACATTATTACGGGGGTGAAGTCAATGGAACAATGGAAAAGGCTGCATCTGTCTATTACTATGATGGGAAAATTATTATAAATGATGTAAAAGCATTTAGAAAAATCTTGATAAAAGATAATGATGAAATCATAAAAAGGCAAATAACTTCCTCTGCAGATACAGAAGTTAATATTTACAAGACACTACCAAGATTTTTCGACGACATTAATAATCCTGATCAATTAATAAAAGAATCAATTGAATTACCAATAGTGATATACATATTAAATCCTTTGAATATGATCGAAGAACAGTATTATATTGATAAGAATTTAGAATATCGGAGAGTTAACACATACGAAAGAAAATAATAAAAAATTCATCATGGTCGTATCTGCAATATTGATTCTATGCCTTTCTATAATTATTTATAAAACACCTGTCAAATTTTACTCTCTATATCATGATAATAATTTGAATAATATTTATGTTCGTTTGGATGAATCTGCATATTCAGACTTCTCTAAATTCGAATTGACGGATAATCAAAAAAAGCAAATAATTTCACAGATTGTTGAAATGAAATATGAGAGAGGAAAAAAACCGGATTATTATCACGGTAATAGAACTATTCAATTTGCAGTCATAAACCGCGATCTTAGATTTATAATGTACTTCAACTTGGATATTTGCAGACCTGACTGGAGTGTCGCCGTGTTGAATGATAGATGATATAAACTATGTAAAGAAGATGCAATAGATTTATTGCATATATTTGAAGAAGGATTACCATTAGATGGAGATAATTCAAGATGCAAATGGTAATAAAGCCGACTATTCGTCGGCTTTATCTTTTGCAACAGCTGCCAGCTCTTCAAGTTTTTTATTCACCATATAATGAATTGTACCTTCTTGGTCAACATCACCCGCTTTGATGCCTGTCAGTATTTCAATTCCCTCATCAGTATTTGAAATAGTATAAATATGGAATTCTCTTTTTATCACCGCCTGTACAACTTCTTCATCAAGCATCAAATTCTTGATGTTTTGAATCGGAATGATTACACCTTGCTTGCCTGTAAAGCCTTTTATCTGGCACACTTTAAAGAATCCTTCGATTTTTTCATTCACCCCGCCAATCGGCTGAATCTGCCCTCTTTGATTCACAGAACCGGTTACAGCTATCCCTTGATTTATCGGTTTTCCAGATAAACTGGATAACAGTGCATATAACTCAGTACTAGAAGCGCTATCGCCTTCTATTCCACCGTAAAGTTGTTCAAATACGATGCTTGCAGATAATGCCAACGGTTTATCCGATGCATATTTATATCCCATATATCCAGTTAAAATCATCACACCTTTATCGTGTATGCTTCCGCTAATTCTTGCTTCTCTTTCAATGTTTACAATTCCAGCTTTTCCTCTATAAGCGGAAACCGTAATTTTTGACGGTTTACCAAAAGAATATTGTCCTGTACCCATAACAGCAAGTCCATTTATTTCCCCGACTTTTTCACCATCGACATCTAATATATAATCACCAGATTTAATCATTTCAAAAATCTTTTCTTCGACTTTGTTAGTCCTTTGATTTATTTCATAAAGAGTTTTTTCAATATGTTTCTCTGTTACCAAAGAATCTCCATAAATACTGGCCCATTTATCGGCTTCAAAAAGAATTCCGACAATTTTATTAAGTCTTGAACTTAGTTTGTTTTGATCTTCCGCTAATCTTGAACTGTATTCAATTATCTTTGCAACGGCACTTTTATCAAATGATTTAAGCCCTTCTTTCTCGCAATGAGTAGCAATGAATCTTGCAAGTCTTTTTATATTATCTTCATCGCGCATCATTTCTAAATCAAAATCCGCCATTATTCTGAAGAGTTTTCTAAATTCTTCATCGTATTCATAAAGAAGACTATATGTATAATAATCACCTATAATAATAATTTTTATATTTAACGGAATAGGTTGAGGTTTTATTGTTGAAGTCACAATCGCTCCAACTAATTTCCCTAAACTTTCTATTTGAATTTGCTCTGTGATCAATGATCTCTTGATTGCCTGCCATGCATATGGAAGAGATAAAATGTCTCTTGCCTGTAAAACTAGAAACCCTCCATTCGCTTCATGTAAAGCACCTGGTTTAATTTGAGTAAAATCGGTTTTCATAACTCCCATTTCATTTTGATATTCGACTGAACCGACTAGATTATAATAAGTTGGATTACTTTCGAAAATTACTGGAGCTGATTTTCTATCCGAATTATCAATAAAAACATTCACCAAATATCTTTTGAAAAAATCTTCATTTGATTTTTGTCCAAGTATCAACAGCGGATTATTTCCTTCTTCATCATCATCATCTTTTTTAAATTTATTGATATTCTCAATCACATCTTCTATTACACTGGATAAATAGTCATTCAATTCATTATTCAAATGAATTTTCATACCTATACTGTTTATATGGAATTCTACTGCTTTTCGAGCAAAATTTTCATCAAGCTTCTTAAGCTTCATTGCTAATTTTTCTTCTTCATTTCTTAATTTGTTAAAAAAATCCACAGCTTCTAAACTTAAAGCATTAGAATTATTTTTTAATTCTTCATACTGTTTATCAGTAATTGAATGATACTCCTTTTCAGTCATTGCTTCTCCATTACTTTTTAAAGGCACACTCACCAGTCCTTGATCATTATGACTGAAAACAAATCCATGCTTTTTCCCGATTTTATTCAATTCAACAATAATCTCTTGTGTTTTATTATTATATTCACTCATCAATAAAGTTCTAGCATTTTCATAGTCTCTACTATTAAACACATCCACAATTTGTTTTCTAATAAAATATATCGCACGTTTTACCAACTTTGAAAAAGATTCAGCTTCTCCTCTTTGAAGTGACAACGCAAGTGGGTTATAGGAACTTTTGAAATTAAAA
>JAYENG010000306.1:0-5484 GCA_034721975.1 Bacillota bacterium | reverse complement strand
GGCCGGATGAACAAATTTTTTAAAAGGCGCTTCAGAAGCCTACGCAAAAAACTTGGTCGGGTTAAAAAACTATCGGCCATCAAGAAGATTCACAACAAAGAGCAGCGCTGGATGACAGACCAAGACCACAAAATCAGCAGAGAAATTGTCAATTTTGCAATTGAAAACAATGTGCAAATGTCAAGTTTGACTTCCTCAATAATGTGCATTTAAGAATCACCAATATGATGACTTGCTATGACAATCTAAATGGTAAAAGTTTTATCATCAGTGGTGGAGAGTGGCTCACTATCAATCGTTATTTCGACAAGAAGATTGGATATTATCAGTCAATTTCTGATGTGCAGCAAAGTGCAAAAGGCATCAAGTACCCTAAGAAGAGTAAAAGGGTTCTTTTTTTATATGAGAAAAGGGCCAAACAAGTAAGTCATCTACTTCACAGTGCAACTAAAGAAATCACTAATTGCTGCATTGCCCATTATATTTTAAAAGTTATCATAGGTGACATTACACATATTCGAGAAGGTGCCAATCACGGTAAAATTAACAATCAAAAACTTCATAAGTTTCCTTTTGCAAAAATATATTCACTTCTTGACTATAAACTAGTGCTTAAAGGTATTTCAATGCCGAGTAGTTCACTGAACAAGTGGCAATGCTGAATCACTTAAAAAATAAAAAGTTGATTTAAGCCATGGAGTATGACAAGATTAAGATCTTTATCAAGAAAAAGCATAAAATCGGTATTTATGCAATGTAATAAAAGTATCAATTGATACGTTTGTGTTGATATTTTCGTATTAAATGGGTATAATCATAATACAGAGAGTGGTGAATAAATGAATGAGGCAAAACTAGAGACAAAAAAACTACTAGATTTTAATCCTGAGGATATTAAAGCCTATTTAAAGGAATTAAAAAGTCTGGTTTTAGAAAATAAATATACAATTTCTAGAAATAACAATCGTGAAGAGAATAAGAAGTTTATTGAAGATTATAAAATCGATTCTAGAAAAGAGAAAGAAATTCTTATGAACTTAGAGTATGACGATTTTTGTTATGCAGTAAATAATGATAAACCAAAATTTTCTCATGAGGTATTATATATCTTCAATAAAGAATATGAATTAGATAAGTGGGGAGAATTGGTTTCGGTTGATATTTACATCAAAACTAACAAGACACAAACAAGAAGTGGTGAAGACATTATGATCATCGTATCATTTCATGAAAGAAATAGGCCGATTAGATATTTATTCAAGTAATTGGCCAAGGAGGCGAGAAACATGAAAGCATTTTGTGAAGAGTGTAGAGATTATGAAACTTATCGTGTAGAAAAAATAAAAAGAACAAAAGAAATTAAGAATAAAGAGATTACCTTTAATGAGAAAATAGCTTATTGTGGAGAATGTGAAAGTGAAATATTTGTATCAGAGTTAAGAGATGCGAATTTAGATGCTATGGATAAGGCCTATCGCATATCAGAAGGTTTGATTAAGGTAACTCAAATTAAAGATTTATTAGAGAAATATGCAATTGGTAAAAGACCGTTGTCTCTTCTACTTGGTTGGGGCGAAACTACTCTTACCAGATTTGTAAATGGAGATATTCCATCTAAAACTTATTCTGATTTATTATTAAGAATGGTAGAATCACCAAAAGAGTTTCTTGAACTTCTAACACAAAATAGAGAAAAAATTACCGAGGCTGCTTACAAAAAGAGCTTTGCAGCAACAAATAACATTATTAATAAAGACGGAATATGCAAGGTAGATACTCGAATTGAAAGTGCTTGTAATTACATTATTAGTCGTAGTATTGAAATAACGCCTTTAGCTTTACAGAAGCTGCTTTACTTTACTCAGGCTTTTCATAAGGTTTTTGTTGGTAGTTTTATGTTCAATGAAGATTGTGAAGCATGGGTTCATGGTCCAGTATATAGGGAAATCTATTTTAAGTACAAGGACCATGGTTATAACCCGATTGAAGACGATGAAAATCAATTTGAATGTTTTGATTTGTCAGAAGCAGAGCGAGAAGTTATAGACGCTGTAATTAATAATTTTGGTTGTTATAGTGGTAAAATCCTTGAGACTATGACTCATATAGAGCCTCCTTGGAAAGAAACCAGAGCAGGGCTTGGCGAAGAGGAAGTGTCGAGTAGAGTAATCAGAAAAGATATTATTGAAAGACATTTCAGACAGGTTTACGAGAAGTATAATATGCTCAATATAGCAGATATTAAGGATTACTCGGAAGATTTATTTGATAAGATAAGGCATTAGTAATTTTAAGCCATCACAAATGTGGTGGTTTTTTCATGCAAAAAAAATAAACGAAACATGGTCTTTAATTAAATAAAATGGTAAACTCGCACCAAACAATGACAAATATAAACAAGGAGGACTTTCACGAGTTTGACACTTCAGACGCAATCAAACCAGCTATATCATTGAAATTTCAATAGTTAGCTGGTTTTCAAATTTACTTTTTCATGTTGTGAACTATCTTCTTTTTATACTGTCTGATACTTTTTATTCGTACAGTTTTATAGTTGAGTGGAACTCCAAAGTGTTTTTTCAATAGTCCTAAATACTTCATCTTGATTTTTTAGAGAGTATATTCCGTTATCAATCTTCCTGCACGTTGCATTTCTAAGTGATTTCTGTATTTTCAACAAATGAAGAAAATCTATACTTGTATAGCTTAAATAACATGATAATTCTATGCTATAATGATGGTGTTGTTTAAGAAGTCAAGGGGGCATATGTATGAACAATAATGATTTACTGATTAGATTAAAAGAAGCTTTAAATATAACTAGTGATGAAATGATGGAGATATTCAAGATTGGTGAAGCTGAATTGACATTTGATGAAGTCAAGATGATGTTAGTCGAGTCGAATGATGGTGATGAAGAAGAAAAGAAATATGATTTTGAATGCGATAATACTGCATTGGAAGCTTTTTTAAATGGATTCATCATATTCAAAAGAGGTAGAAAAGAAGCTGCGGATGGGAAACCGAGCAAACCTGTACTGGCCATAAAAGATAAAAGAAGCGTCAACAATGTCATGCTGAAAAAATTGAAAATAGCTTTTTCATTGACTGCAGATGACATGATCGATATATTCGATGAAGCTGGCTATACTGTAACAAAAGGAGAATTAACTCCTCTATTTAGAAAAGAGGGACATAAACACTATAAGAAGTGCAGCGATGCTTTCGTTTTGAAGTTTTTAAGCGGACTGGAAATGATGAACAACGAAGAGTTTTAACAAGACATATAAAGGAATTCTGAGATCCCGGTGATTGATTTCACCGGGATTGTTTTGCAAAAAATATTAATTTATTCATAATGCTACAATTTGATGTTTAAATATGATAACATTTAAGTAGTAAAAAATAAATTGTTGAAAACATGAGGAATATAGAGATGAACTATCAAGTATTTGAGATAAAAAAAGAAAATATCGAATCGTTGATGGATAAAGATTCTGTACTAAGAGATCTGATACAGAAGTACGGCGATTTGGAGATTCAGATGATTCCAGATTTGTTCATGGGACTTGTATATAACATTGTTTTTCAGCAAATATCATATAAAGCCGGACATACAATATGGAGCCGTATGGAAAAGAATTTTGATTTTACACCTGGTTGCATTATTGAAGCTGGATTGGAAAAAATAAAAGAGCAGGGCATGAGTTACAGAAAAGCGAAATACATCATTAATGTCGCTGAATATTTTTTAGAAAATGAAATTGAATTAAAAAAATTGGGAAAATATTCAGATGAAACGATTATCGAAGAGCTTTGTAAAATCAAGGGTATAGGCAATTGGACTGCGGAAATGGTGTTGATTTTCACTTTTGGAAGACAAAATGTAATCACTTTCAACGATCTGGCGATAAAAAAAGGCATTAAAAAATTATATGGATTAGACCAAATACCTTCTAAGGAAGAGCTTGTCGGATATCACCAATCATGGTCGCCATATTCGACAATAGCTTTGTTTTACATATGGGAAATGACAAAGAGAAATGATTTGGTGTGACGACAGCCACTTAAAAGAGCGTAGCAATTTGAAAAGAGACTGTTTGTTGGTTGATGGAGTATTACATAGGTTAGGGATGTGACAGAGTATATGGAAAAACTATCTGAAAAGAAAGCAAAAATAATATTGATTGCAGTATTGATTTCGATAACTGTTTTATTGGGAATATTGGAGTTTGCTTTATTGGAGGAGTACAGCAGTGAAATAAAATATCATAATGATAGTATTATAAATTATTATGAGGAACATTATGAAGCAGCTATATATGATTATAGAAAGATGGCTGGAATATATTTTGATGAGATTATAAATAAAGAGAATATCTTGACTATAATGCAAGAAGCAAATGGAGCGACTGATGATAGAAAGAATGAATTAAGAAAAGAACTTCATGATATTTTAGAAGAAACGTATTTGAATGCTGTAAAAAACAATTTCAGACAAGTTCACTTTGCCTTGAATGATGGCGAGAGTTTTTTAAGAATGCATAAAATCGATAAGTATGGTGATGATTTAATTGAAATAAGAGACAGTGTGAGAATAGCCAACGATGAAAAACGATATGTCGAGGGATTTGAAGAAGGTAAAATATATAATGGATATAGGTTTGAATTCCCATTGTTTAAAAATGATGAATTCATCGGGTGTGTTGAAGCCAGTATTTCATTTGCTGCAGTAACTGAATTGATGGATGATCTTTTTGAGCATGAAGGCGTATTCATCATAAAAAAATCAGTGGCGGATGAGAGTCTATGGGAAGAATCCATTGAAGAAAATTATTTAGAAAGCGAAATAACAGATGATTATTACCGTGATAAAGAAGTGTTTGAATATGTAAAAGATAAGGAAATGTATATTAATATCTTTGAAAATCATTTAGGTATTGATGAGATAAAAGAAAAATCAGTAGAATTATTAAAAGAAGAAGAGACTTTTTTAATAATTATTGAAATCGACAATACAGATTATTTAATAATGTTTTTAAAAATAGAAAACATAGTAGGGGAACATAGTGGGTATTTTATATTTTATGGTGAGAATGAAAATGTGTATGAACTCCAAAAAAATATAATTACGAAAAGCGTGTTCTTGGTGATATTATGGCTTGTGTTGATAATAACAATTTTAAATTATCACAACTCAAGGGCCAAAATAAACAAGCTTGTATATTTTGATAAGCTTACTGGGGCGTTCGGTCAAAATAAATTTGATGAATTCATTCAACAAGAATCAGAACGCAGTAAAAGATACGGTTTAGATTTATCGATTATTTTGTTTGATATAGATAAATTTAAAAATATAAACGATACTTATGGACATGGAATAGGGGATATTGTACTAAAAGAAACTGCAACTACGGTTATGGATAATATAAGGGTCAATGATCATTTATTTAGAATCGGCGGAGATGAATTCCTGATTTTATT
>JAYENG010000305.1:0-5560 GCA_034721975.1 Bacillota bacterium | reverse complement strand
GTTGCCTATACATCTCATTATCATGGGAACGATGGCTTTGACGATGCTTGCTTTTGGATATACATATAAGATCGCAAGAGGCGGCGAGGGAGTCAAATTGGCAATGGCCGGGGCTGTAGGTGTGATAGTCAATGCACCTGTATCTCTATATTTTGTATCGTTGATGATGGGCAAGGGAATATTTGTACTTTTACCTATTCTATCATTGGGTGCATTTATAAATGTATTGGTTGCGATTATACTATTTAAAGCTATAAAAAGAAGTGCCAAATATGAGGAGTAAGAAATTAAGAGATTTAACATTGATAGATTTAGATAATAAGTGGCTTGTAATAGCTGTAGATTCTTGTGGAGGCATAGGTGTAAAAAAAGAAGATATTTTAAATGTCGACCCGGTTTTGGTTGGAGGACTTACTCTTAGAGTAATTCTGATGGAAGTTCTGTCTACAGGTGCTGAGATTATAAGTGTTACAAATGGTGTTATGAATGAATTCCATCCAACTGGAGAAAAGCTTTTGGAAGGCATCAAAAAAGAATTGGAAACAGCCGGCATAGAAGATGTGATTATCAATGGCAGTAGCGAAGAAAATTTTAGTCCAGTTTCTACTGGTCTTGCTATAACTGCTATTGGAATTGTAAATAAAGAAGATTTAAGGGCTGGAAATGATTTAAGAGGATTAAAGATAGGTTTGGCTGGGAAACCAAAGGTAGGTAATGAAATAGAATTACCTGTTGATGATGAGCTGGTAACTTATGATGAAATTTATAAATTATTAAAAAACGAGAATGTCGTTGAAATTATTCCTGTTGGATCTAAGGGGATTACGGGTGAACTAAAGCAGATTAAGAGTGAAATCAAATTGTCGACTGATATAGATGTCGGTAAATCGGCAGGACCAGCTACATGTGCGTTAGTGTTTTATAAAGGTGATGATATTAAAGATGTTAAACAAATAGGAGATGTACTTTAATGACTGTTTTCGTTCTTAGACATGGTGAAACTTATGCAAATGTAGATAAAAGATATTTTGGATTTTCAGAGTCTGATTTAACCGAAACAGGTAAACTTCAGATTCGAAAGATGAAAGAAATTCTTGTAGATGAAAAATTCGACAAGGTTTATTGCAGTCCGTCTGGTAGAACAAAACAAACCGCCGAGATACTAGGTGTAGATTATATTATTAACGAGAATTTAAGAGAAATGAATTTCGGAATATTTGAAAGAATGACTTACGATGAAATAATGAACAAGTATCCTAAAGAGAGTAATGAATTCTATAGCAACTGGGGCAAATATAAAATTCCCAAGGGGGAGTCTTTTATAGATGTCAATAAACGAGCTAATGGTTTTTTAGATTCGATAGATAAAGATGAAAATATTTTAATAATTACCCACGGTGGTTGGATAAGAGCTTTTTTGTCTGATGTTTTAGATGGAAAAGCCGAGCACTGGGAAGTGGATATTTCGACAGGTAGTTTATCTATTATCGAGAATATAAATAATGAATATAAACTTATAAATGTTGTAAGGGGAAAAGATAATGAGTAGAGTAATTATGCTGACGGGCGGTGTTCGTAGCGGGAAGAGCAGTTATGGCGAGAGCATCTTTAATACAGATGATGTAATTTACATAGCGACCAATCAATTTATAGACGGTGAAATGGAAAAAAGGATAGAAAAGCATCGCGAGACAAGGAATTCCAAGTGGGGATTATTAGAATCGTATAAAGGTTTGAGCGAAAGTATTATCGACAGCAAGGAAAGCAATGTTTTTCTAGATTGCATAACTGCAATGATAACGAATTTTATCTTTGAAGATGAAGAAAATGTAGATTATGAAGAAGTAGAGAAAAATGTTATCGATGAATTGACTTTGTTGATAAACACATGCAGGGAATCGGATAAAAATCTGATTTTGATTACAAATGAAGTTGGACTGGGGCTTGTGCCTGAGCATGAATTAGGCAGGGCTTTTCGGGATATTTCCGGGAATGTAAACAAGGAAATTGCCAAGCTTTCCGATGAAGTGATATTGATGGTCAGTGGAATACCTGTCAAAGTGAAGGAGATATAGGATGCTTTTATTGATTCAATTTTTCACCAAGATACCCATTAATAAATCACTAGCCTGCGAAAAAAGTGATTTCAGAAAATCGCTTTGGTTTTTACCTGTTTTAGGCGGATTGATCGGCGCAGTTCAAGGTTTGGCTTTTTATTTGAGCCAGATGGTATTTCCTGTTTCAATAGCGATCATATTCGCCATGGTTACAGAGTATATTATAACCGGCGGATTTCACATGGATGGTTATGCCGATGCTTCTGATGGTTTCTTTTCGGGGAGAAGAGGGGAAGAGGCTTACAAGATAATGAAAGATGGAGTAGTAGGTCCGTTTGGAGCGCTGTCATTGATTATACTTGTATTGTTGCAGTTCGAAGGACTTAAAATAATTGCATTTCCATTAGTATTCGTTTTGCTGGGAATTGTTTCAAAGACGGTTATTCTAATGCTTGCGTATAGGAGTAAAGCTTATGGAGGAGGACTTGGCGGAACCATTACAAATAATGTATCGGTGATAACATTGATCTTTTCTTTGCTGATCATGAACGGAATGTTCATTTATAGTATGGGAATTTATAAAGGACTTGTTTGTTTTATCATCATAAGTATTTTTATAATGTTGTTTAGAAAATTCAGTTATCGAATCATTGGAGGAATCAGCGGGGATCAATATGGATTTGTCCATGAAATATCCAAAGTGATTATTATATTGATTATGGGTTATGCAAAAATTGCATAACCTTTTTAATTGAACTTCCATTATATAAAGCTGATCTTTATCGAAAGATTACCAAAGAAAAATATGGAATAACTTTTAGAATTCATTATTCCAGTAAAAAATCAACGATATTTATTTGCTCTATGCCCTCTATAAGTTCATTACTAGAATAATCCATAGTTAGAAGAACTTTTTTGTAGTTATCTTTAATTGATAGTAAACCTTTTACTTCTCTTTCTTTTACTTTTTCGTCTACAATAGAGAGCGACACTTGATAATATACTTTTTCTTCTTCTTTCATTGCAATAAAATCCACTTCAAAATTATCGTCAGCCCCCACATATATTTGATAACCTCTCCTTACCAGTTCTAGATAAACTATGTTTTCCAAAGCTCTACCTATATCAAAACTCTCGAATCCGTGTATCATTCTTCTAAGTCCTAGGTCTACAACATAATATTTATCTGGAGAGTTAAGTATTTGTTTGCCTTTTATTTTGTATCTTTTTACTTTATAGAGAATAAATGCATTTTCAAAAGCTGTCAAATAATCGATAACTGTTTTTGTTGTAGTTTTTCTACCACTGCTTTTAAGAAAGTTTGAAATTTTATTAGCAGAAACTAAATTTCCTGTATTATCTATTAAATACCTTAAAATTCTTCTCATCAAATCTACATCTGTTACTTTGGATCTCTCGATAATATCTTTGACAACAATAGTATTATAAATTCCTTCGAGATAATCCTTCTTCGCGTTTTCTACAATTGAAAATTCGTATAAACCTGGAAACCCACCTTGTTTTAAATACAAATCAAATAATTTTTCTCTCTGCTTTTCATTTTCGATTTCAACAAATTCTCGAAATGAAAAGGGCAATATGTGTATCTCGATATAACGTCCAGATAAATATGTTGCTAGTTCAGATGATAATAAGTAAGCATTTGAACCAGTGATATATATATCGCAATCATAATCAACTTGAAAACTAGTTAATGCTTTTTCCCATTCGACTACTTTTTGAATTTCATCTAACAGAATATATATTTTTTTGTTTTTAATGATTTTAGATTCGACATACTCATACAAGTTCTTATAATCAGTAATTGCATCATATTTTATTGATTCAAAGTTTATTTTTACGATTTGTCTTTCTTCTATGCCAGAATCTATTAAATATTCATAGAATTGATCAAGAAGTATTGATTTGCCCGATCTTCTTATACCTGTTATTACTTTTATAACTTTTGTATCTCTATAATTTATCAATTTATCAAGGTATATTTTCCGAATAATCATCCTAATCATCTCCTATAACAATTATATTCCTTGCGGTATATAAAATCAATACATTTGTTATTATATATATTGCGATATATATAATTGTCATATATTAAAGTTTATATATTTTGATAAAAATAAATATTCAGAGAATTCACTTGTCGTATCATTGGAGGAATCAGCGGGGATCAATACGGATTTGTCCATGAAATATTCAAAGTGATTATTATATTGATTATGGGTTGTGCAAAAATTGCATAATCCTTTTGTTTTTACTTTTGAATAAGTGGGTAAACAGAGAATACAACTAAATCAATCATAACGAGGAGGCATTTTATGAAGAAAAACTATATTATTGATACTAATGTTATGATTCATGATCCGTATTTCATTTACAAATTTGAAGATAACAATGTCATTATTCCTTTAATCTGTATTGAAGAACTCGACAAGTTGAAAACCGCAAAGGGAATGACGGGATACCATGCAAGGGAAGCGCTCAGGGTTATCAATCGTTTTAGAACAGATAAAAATTTAGATGTTGGAGTTCCTCTTCCGGAAGGCGGGTTATTAAAGATTGAGATGAATCATATGGATTTCAGGGGAATGCCCGATGCTCTCGATCATATTAAAAACGACAACAAGATTTTGGCGATTGTTTGGAATTTGAAAAATATTTATGATAGAGAAAATCAAAGTACCATATTGGTCTCAAAAGATCTGGCCATGTCCATCAAAGCCGATAGTTTGGGACTGGAGGTTCAAGATTATCAAAATGATAAAGTGGATATAAATAAGCTTTATGAGGGGTATCAAGAGATTTCCTTGACAACTGAAACCATTAGTCAGATTTATTCAGGTGGATTGTTGATTGAGGATCTACCGAATGGTGTTATAAAGCATGAGAATCATTTTTTACATATCAAAGATATCAATGACGATAGTCATCAAACTTTAGCAAAAATATCAAATGAGAAAGTTATTCCGCTTGAATTTGCAAAAAAAGTAACATATGGGCTAAAGCCTCTCAACCGTGAACAAAAGTTTGCTATAGAGCTTCTTTTAGATGAAAACATACCTATGGTAACCATGGCTGGTGGAGCGGGAAGTGGTAAAACTATTATGGCTACTGCTGCAGCACTCGAATTATATTATTCTGGGCATTATAATAAAATAGTTTTTGTGAGACCTGTAGTGCCGGCGGGAGATGATATAGGATTTTTACCTGGAACAGAAGATGAAAAACTGAAACCTTGGATGGGGCCTTTCTATGATTCCATTGAAACTTTGCTTTATCTTAAGAGCAAATATGCTAAAGGTATGGAGCAGACAACTGAGAAATTTATTGGACAATTAAAAGAAGCGGGAGCGCTTGAAATAAAAACTTTCAACTATATGAGAGGAAGAACCTTAGAAAGGGCGGTGGTGATTATTGATGAAGCACAACAGATTACACCTCACTTGGCAAAACTTATGCTTACCAGGGCCGGAAACAATTCGAAG
>JAYENG010000304.1:0-5566 GCA_034721975.1 Bacillota bacterium | reverse complement strand
GTAAGCTCCTGAGCCTAGATAAATGGTGTTCAAATAAGCTTCGAGGATTTGCTCTTTGTTCAAACGACGTTCCATTAATACAGTGTAATAGGCTTCTTTGATCTTTCTATCCAATGTACGTTCTGTCATTCTTTCAGGAAGATATAAGTTTCTTGCAGTCTGTTGTGTAATCGTAGATGTACCGCTGATTCTGGAATCGGAAGTAATCGAATTCCATACAGCGCCTACCAGGCGCACATAGTTAAAACCAGAGTGTTCCTTAAATGTCTTGTCTTCAACTGAAATATAAGAATTTATCAAAACAGGCGACATATCATCGTATTTAATGATAGTCCGATATCCACTAGTTTGAAGCTTTTCAATCAATTCGCCATTGACATCCAACAGTTCTGCGTTTTCTGTCCATAATTCAGCAAACCGAGTAGGATCAATCTCGGGTGCATCATTGATGATACCTTTAACAATGTAAAATGTAGCACCTGCTCCAAGCAATCCTATAACAACTATTGAAATGATAATTATATTTAAAATGAGTATAAACTTTTTTCTTTTTTTATTTGTTTTTTTAGTCATAAATGCCTCCTACAAAATCATTACTAGAGCATATTATACCATATAAATTATTATTTTTGTATGTTCTCTAATTGGAGTCTGTTATAATGGGCATAGTATGGAAGAAGGTGATGTTCATGGATTTGTTTGCAAATGAAAAATTAGAGGATATTGAACAAAAAGTAGTACTGGTGGGTGTTGATTTCGGTAAATATGATATAGAAGAATCGATGATGGAACTTAAGAATTTAGTTGAAGCGGCAGGAGCTGTTGTACTAGATCAGGTTATACAAAATCGTGAAAAAGTAGATGCTGCTTATTATATCGGCAAGGGGAAGATAGAGGAAATCAAAAATATTGCAGAATTTCACAATGCCAATACGATTGTTTTTAATGATGAATTATCTGGAGCACAAATTAGAAATATTGGAAATGAAACAGATATAAAAGTGATTGATAGAACAACGTTGATTTTGGATATCTTCGCTTTAAGAGCAAAGACAAGGATAGCTAAACTACAAGTTGAATTGGCTCAGCTTAAATATCGATTGCCGAGATTGAAAGGGTTTGGAAATTCTCTATCTAAGCTAGCTGGAGGAATTGGTACAAGAGGCCCTGGAGAACAAAAATTAGAGTTGGATAGAAGAAAGATAGACAAAAGAATTTCTGATATAAGACATCTGTTGAAGGAAGCTGAGAGCGATAGAGAAACTCAAAGAGGATTAAGGAGAAAATCCGAGATTCTATTAGTAGCCCTGGTCGGGTATACCAATTCTGGAAAATCGACTCTTATGAATCTGGTATTGAATAAATTCGAGTCAGAGGGGTCAGAGGTGTTTGTAAAAGATATGCTCTTTGCTACCTTGGATACTAGTGTTAGAAAAATTTCTTTAGATAAAAACAGAACTTTTCTATTGTCGGACACTGTAGGTTTTGTAAGCAAACTTCCTCATAGTTTGGTGGAAGCTTTTAAGGCTACGCTCGAAGAAGTGGTCGAGGCGGATGTTTTGATTCATGTGGTCGATAGCTCTAATGAGAATTTTAGTACTCAGATAGAAATCACAAACAATGTGTTAAGTGAAATAGGTGCCGATGACAAGAAAAACATTTATGTGTTCAATAAGGTCGATCTTTTGAATAGAGAAATAGATACTGAGTATTCGCATATTCCAGTTTCGGCGAAAATGGGTATCGGTATAGACAGGCTTATTGAAGAGATTTCAAATATTCTTTTTACAAATTTAAAACAAGTGTCATTTATGATACCTTATAGCGAAGGTAGTGTTTTAAGTGATATAATGACCAAGTGTGAAACTATTGAAATGAATCACAAAAATGATGGAACTGAAATAATTGTGATTGCTGATACGATAATTAGAAACAGATATCAGAAATATATTGTTTAGAGGTGTGAAAATTGTCATATCGTTCTGTTTTAAATTATTCAGAGACAGATTACATTGTAGAAAAGTCTAAATTTATTGCACATGTCAAACCTGTTGAATCTGAAAAAGAAGCTCGAGAGTTTATTGAAGAAATAAAAAAGAAGCATTGGAATGCTTCTCATAATGTTCCTGTATACATTATCGGGGATGATATGAATATTCAAAAATTCAGCGATGATGGAGAACCTTCAGGAACCGCCGCTTTTCCAGTTTTAGATATGCTGAAAAAAGAAGGCATGACAAACTTGGTTATTGTGATAACCAGGTATTTCGGCGGAATAAAGCTTGGGAAAGGCGGACTTATAAGAGCATATACTCAAAGTGCAAAATTAGGACTTGAGTCATCAAGAGTTATCGACTATGAACAATTAATAAAAATTCAGATTATTTATGAGTACACTTATCATGGGAAAATTGAAAATTACATTAATGGATGTGAAGAAATTTTTGATTTTAATACAGAATTTGAAGATAAAGTTCATAAAGAAATTTTAATCCTGGTCGGCAATACATCGATTACCGATCAGATTGTGGAAATCACAAGTGGTAAGGTAGAAATAATTGAAAAATCAATATGCTATTATAGTATATTAAATGGAAAGGTTATAGGTGAATAAAATGTTTGAATTCAACAACAATAAGTTAATCAACGAAATGTTGGATAAAAAGAAATGGGCGATTGTAGGCGCTACTAAAAGAGAAACAAAATTCGGTTACGAGATTTTAATGACATTAAAAAATTATGGATATGAAGTGTATCCTATAAACCCTAATTACGATGATATCAAAGGTATCAAATGCTACCCGTCTTTAAAGGATATTCCAGTCGAGGTCGATTGTGTAGATGTTGTCGTCCCTGCAAAAAAAAGCATTAACATTATCGATGAAGTCAAGGAATTGGGAATAGAAAACATTTGGTTTCAACCAGGAACTTATAGTAATGAAGTTCTTGAGAAATCACATGCAATGGGATTGAATACTGTATTTGAAGATTGTGTCATAGTTGAACTTAGAAATAGATAAAAGAGGTAAAATATGAGTATTGAAATGAAAATTGAAAAAACCGTAGAGTGGTTGAGAGAAAAAGTGAATGAAGCAGGTGCAAAGGGATTGATTGTTGGATTGTCAGGTGGAATCGATTCATCTGTTGTTGCATTTTTAATGAAAAAAGCTTTTCCTGATAACTCACTAGGTGTGATCATGCCTATTCATTCGCATTCGAATGATCAAAAGGATGCGGAAAAATTAGCTATAGCCGCAAATATCGAATATCATGTTGTAGATTTATCAAATGAACACAAGAGTATCAAGGAAAAAGTACTATCAGAAATTAATGGTGAAGCAAATGAAAGAGGCGCTGATTCCAATCTAAGAGCAAGACTTAGGATGAGTACTATCTATACCTTTGCCAATGCACTTAATTATTTAGTGGTGGGGACAGACAACGCGGCAGAAACAATAACAGGGTATTTCACTAAATATGGAGATGGCGGTGTCGATATACTTCCTATCGCCAGACTTACGAAAAGGGAAGTATATGAATGGGGCGAGTATTTAGGTGTTCCTAAATTGATTCTCGACAAAGCTCCATCGGCAGGATTGTGGGAAGGTCAAACCGACGAAATTGAAATGGGTGTGACTTATGATTCAATCGATGATTACATCGAGGGAAAAGAGATCGATGAGAAGGATAGAGAGATAATCGAGAGACTCAACAGGATTTCAGAGCATAAAAGAAAGATTCCACCTATGCCTCCTGAATATGAATAAATTTGCTATTATGAAGTCGAAGTGCTAAAATATTCAAGGAATTTAAATTTAGGAGTGGAAATAACATGGGTAGAATAGGAACGATAATAAATAGAAAAGGCAAGCAAGATGCTAAAAAGGCTAAGATCTTCACTAAATTGGGTAGAGTTATCATGGTGGCAGCTAGAGATGGTGGAAGTGATATGGAGTATAATCCTGCTTTGAAAACAGCTGTGGAAAAAGCAAAAGTATCAAATATGCCTAATGATAATATCGATAGAGCGATTAAAAAAGGAGCAGGAGAACTTGAAGGTGCTGTATTTGAAGAAATCACATACGAAGGTTATGGCCCTGCTGGAGTTGCTGTACTAGTTGAAGTGTTGACGGACAATAAAAACAGAGCTGCAGCTGATGTAAGAAGCTATTTCACTAAAGCCAAAGGGAACTTGGGAGCAAATGGCTGTGTGTCTTTTATGTTCGATAGAAAAGGCGTCTTGGTAATTGATAGAACAGAGGATATGGATGAAGAAGTGGTTGAAATGGATATAATCGAATCTGGAGCAGAGGATTTGTCGATTGAAGATACTCATTTTGAAGTATATACTGCTGTTGAAGACTTTGGTAATGTAAGAGATGTTCTTGCTGAGAAAGATTATGCATTCAGCATGTCGGAACTCAGATATCTACCGCAAACAACTGCCAGTATGACAGATGAGGAAGATATCAAGAATATGAACAAATTGATCGATCTTCTAGAAGATTGCGATGATGTGCAAAATGTTTATCACAACTGGGAAGAATAGAATGAAAGTAATATAAAAAAGTAGACCTTCATTGATAATCAATGAAGGCCTTTTTTTTATGGTTTATTCAATTTTTTTTACTTTTTTATGAATTATCTTATAAATCTTTTCATAACTCGGAGGAGGTCCCTTTTGCACTGTCTTTCCATCGATGTAGACACCGTCCAGAATACCCCATTCGTTATAAATCATTCTATTGGTTGTATCGTAGATTTCCATGACGATTGAATTTTCAAATTCCTGAACTGCTCTTTTCGTCCTTTCAAAAACTATATTTTGAGCAGGGCACCAACCGTTGACAAAAGCGGAAATCGCGACTTTTCCATCGATTGTTTTAGGTTTTTTTTTCATTATCACAAGTCTTGGGGGTTCGACATTTTCTACAAAAGGTTTCCAAAGCAAAACGCGGGTACTATCTTTATCTATTTTTTTATATCCATGTTTTTTGAACCAAGATGCTCTCATAAAAAATGGTAAAGACACTCCCCAAGCTAAAAGCGCTTTGGTTCCCATCGCTTTGCAATCTTCTTCTGCAGCTTCAATCAATGCAGTTCCTATACCTTTCTTTTGTTGATTTCCCACACCTTGTTTATATCCATGAACCCAAATGCATTTAACGATATAGAAACCTTCTCTATCGACAAATGAATATTCTGAAGGCACATAATGAATCATGCCGCAGATGTTGCCATCATCATCCCTTGCCAATTTTACCCGAAGCCCATTATTCTTCATTTTTTTATACCATTTTACCTTGTGGTCTCCAGCTTCTTTCATTTCTTCATTCCACTCTTCAAGGCAGTTGAAGTACGTGTTTTCATATTTCGGTATTAAATCAATAATTTCCACTACATCACCTCATTGAATCAAGCGTCCTATTTATAAATATACCCACTTGATTATCTTAAATTCAATGTGATAAGTTTCTTATAATATGGTATAAATATAGTATAAGAAATTTGTAAAGGAGATAGATTTAATGAATAAAGGATGGCAAATTGCACTAGTAGTTATACT
>JAYENG010000303.1:0-5586 GCA_034721975.1 Bacillota bacterium | reverse complement strand
TTTCATGATTTTCCTCCTCATGTATATATAAATCAGTTGATAAGTATTTTTCGCCGCCGTCTGGTGCAATGGTTAAGATTTTTTTATCGCTTTTCAATTTTATTGCTCCAAGTATGTTTGCCATTGAAGATATTCCTAAGAACAAACCTTCAGTTTTGTAAAAGTCCCTTCCGAAGTTTATGACTTCTTCGCCTTTTAAAGTGACTACTTGATCAAGAATATTTACATCTAAAATATCTGGAATGAATCCAGCTCCAATACCTTGAATCATATGAAGGCCAGGTTTTCCACCGTTCAATACTGAACTTTCATATGGCTCGATGGCGATTATTTTTATATTGGAATTATATTCTTTTAATCTTTTTCCAACTCCTGCTATTGTTCCACCGGTTCCAACTCCAGCGATAAATATATCTATATCAGGTAAATCTTTTATTATTTCTTTAGCAGTAGTATTGTAGTGAATTAAAGAATTACTAATATTTTTAAACTGCTGAAGCAAAACATAATCACTATTGTTTTTTGCTATATCTTCTGTATATTCTATTGAACCTTTCATGCCTTTAGAAGCTTCGGTCAAGACTAAATTTGCGCCATAGCCTTTAATAATAGACTGCCTTTCAATGCTCATGTTATCCGGCATGACAATGGTTGCTTCATAGCCTTTCAGTTTGCAGATCATGGCGATGGCTATACCTGTATTGCCGCTGCTCGGCTCTATTATGTGCATACCCGCTTTTAAAATGTTTTTCTTCTCTGCACTCTCAATCATTCCGAGTGCGGCTCTATCTTTGATGCTGCCACCTGGATTACAGTTTTCTAATTTGACATAGATATTAGGATATTTCTTTAATTGAATTATGGGTGTATTTCCTATAGTTTCTAATAGATTTTTATAAATCATTAAATTTCCTCCTTAAAAATAAAAAACGCCCCTAAGTATACACTTAGAGGCGATATCAATCGCGGTTCCACTCTATTTCGAAAAAAGTTTTCCTTTTTCGAGTACAATTGCCATACTCTATCTCTGTAACGGGAGAACCCGCCATAGCCTACTGAATTTCGGTATGGTGCTTATAAGGGCACTTCGCTTAATCGTTCATGAGAAATTTCCACTGGCATTCCCTCTCTATAATAAACTGATCAAGGTACTTTCCTTAATCGATGCATTTCCTAGTATTTAACTATGAATCAATTATATTGAAATATTTTCTTTTGTCAAGCGATTATTTAAAAAGTTCGTTCTCCAATTCATCCACATTTAAAATTTTAAAGGCAGATTGTTCAAAATCTATTAGTCCATCTTCTTTCATTTTTATAAGTTCGCGTGAAAGTGAAGGTCTTTCAACAGCAAGATGTTCGGATAATCTTTTTCTATTGAGTCTGATTTTAAAAGTGAGCATACCTGTTTCTTTATACTCTGTAAGTAAATACAAGGCGATTTTTTTTCTTAAAGTGCTTAAAGAAAGAAGTTTGACTTTGCTATTCATATAGAAAAGTTTGTCCGATAAAAGCATTAAAAAATTTTGGACTAGAATTGGGTGATGTAGTAATCCATGCATTAAATTATCTTTTTTTATAAAGAGAATTTTAGAAGCTTGCTTTGATTGAATGTTTATTGGGTATAAATTTTTCGATGAAAATAGTAACCCTTCACCGAAAACATCAGCAGGAACCAATTCCAAATGCGTAATTACTTTACCGCTTGGGAATATGGTTTGCAGCTCTATGGAACCGGATATTACTATACCTATAGAATTGCATTTGTCGTCTTCTAAAAATACAGTTTCGTTTTTAGAATATTCTCCTAAATCTGTTCCTATGAATTTCAGCAGATGTTCTATATTTTGATTTGTAAATCCTCTGAATAAGAGTGATTTTTTCAAGATTTCTATCATCTTTAGCTCCTTTTGCAACATTGGTTACATATTTCATTAACTTGTATCATTATACTCTAAATGTAAAGAAAAATAAAAGGAGGGAAAATATTATGGGTATGTTTTGTTTTCAATGTCAAGAGACAGTTAATAATACAGGTTGTACAATAAAGGGTGTATGTGGTAAGACTGAGGACGTTGCAAAACTTCAAGATTTGCTTATATACGTAACAAAAGGTATATCGCAAGTCAGCATGTCAGCAAGAAAGAATGGGATTATTAATGAAGAAGTCGCAATTATCGTTAATGAAAATCTTTTTACAACAATCACAAATGCAAACTTTGATAAAGAGTCGATAGCCAAGAAAATTATTATAACTATAGATTTAAGAGAAAGTCTAAAGAAAGAGTTGACCGACAGAGATGTTTCACTTGATGGGCTTCACGATGCAGCGATTTGGATGGATACAGATATTTACGCAATGGAGATGAAGGCAGAAACTATTGGTATATTAACTATAGAAAATGAAGATATTCGTTCATTAAAAGAGTTGGTTACTTATGGATTAAAAGGAATAGCGGCTTATGCTGAACATGCCGATAATTTAGACTATACTGATGAAGAATTGAAACTGTTCATGCAGAGTACAATGGCTGTATTATTGGAAGAAAAAACAGTAGACGAGCTTATTGCTTTAACACTAGAAACTGGAAAATACGGTGTAAATGCAATGGCGTTATTGGATAAAGCAAATACATCCACTTACGGAAATCCTGAAATCACTGAAGTAAATATCGGAGTAAAAAATCGCCCGGGAATTTTAATTAGTGGTCATGATTTAAAAGACATGGAACAGTTACTTGATCAAACGAAAGATTCAGGAATAGATATATATACTCATGGTGAAATGTTGCCGGCCAACTACTATCCAAAATTTAAAAAGTATGATAATTTTGTAGGTAACTACGGTAACGCGTGGTGGAAACAAGACAAGGAATTTGCTTCATTCAACGGACCGATCTTGATGACGACAAATTGTATCGTACCTGTTAAAGACACTTATAAGGATAGAATATTCACAACGGGCGCTACTGGGTATCCTGGAGTTACTCATATCGATCCGGATGAGAACGGAATAAAAGATTTCAGCGAGATCATCGAACTTGCAAAAACTTGCCAATCACCTATTGAAATTGAAAAAGGTGCGATTGTAGGTGGATTTGCACATAATCAAGTTATTGCTTTGGCTGATAAAATCGTCGATGCTGTTAAATCAGGTGCAATCAAGCAGTTCTTTGTAATGGCTGGTTGTGACGGAAGAATGAAATCGAGAAACTATTATACAGAATTTGCAGAGGCGCTTCCAAAAGATACTGTAATATTGACTGCTGGATGTGCAAAATACAGATATAATAAACTTAACTTAGGCGATATCGGCGGCATTCCTAGGGTGCTTGACGCCGGTCAGTGTAATGACTCTTATTCATTAGTAGTAATTGCATTGAAATTAAAAGAAATATTTGAACTTGAGGACATCAATGAACTTCCTATTTCATATAATATCGCTTGGTATGAGCAAAAGGCCGTTATTGTATTATTAGCATTACTGTATTTAGGCGTTAAAGATATTCACCTTGGGCCGACTCTTCCTGCATTCCTATCACCAAATGTGGCGAATGTACTTGTTGAAAACTTTGGTATCGCGGGAATAACTGATGTAGAAAACGATTTGAAAATTTTCTTGGGATAACAACAATAATAATGTAGAAGACAAAGAAAGAGTTGATTGATTTCAATTCTTTTTTTTATTATTATCATTTATCTTCATACGTGTGAAATGTAAGTGATTAAAAGAAGAGGACATATAAGAGTCGGCGATTCATTTAGATATTCTATTGATAATCGTTATCTATAGCAAAACACCTAACAATAATGGTTTACATGAGAACGAATATCATTGACGATTTTTAAAAGTCGACTTATACTAAGTGATAGTGAAAATTGTGAGAATGAAAAAGGAGAGAAATTATGAAATCAGTAGTAGTAGTAGGAGGCGGGGTAGCTGCCAAAGGATTTTTATCAGCTGGATTGGCACTACATAAAGATGTAAAATTTACTTTTATTAGAAACTGTGAAAAATCACCAGTGCCATGTGGTATTCCATATGCCTTAGGTACATTGGAAAATCCATATGATAATACTTCATCTGATCAAGGACTGATCAATAAAGGCGTTGATTTAATTATTGACGAAGTTGTCGATGTAGATGTAGAAAGCAAACTTGTCAAACTTGCCGAAGGTAACGATGTTGCTTATGACAAACTTGTAATGGCGACAGGCGCTATGCCGTTTGTTCCACCTTTCCCAGGTAAGGATTTGAAAAATATTGAAGTAATTGTTAAAGATTCAGATGTCGTAAAAGCGCAGAAAGATAAGATTATGGCAGCTAAGAACATTGTTGTTGTAGGCGGTGGATTTATCGGAGTTGAAATTGCTGATGAGATTACAAAATTGGGTGGAAAAAATATTACAATTGTAGAATTGGCTAGAAATATTTTATCTGCAGCATTTGACGTTAAATATTGCGAAGAATCAGAAGAATTGTTAAGAAATAAAGGAATAAAAGTTTTAACTAAAGTTGGCGTTACTGAATTTAAAGGTAATGAAAAGGTAGAAAAAGTTATTTTAGCTGACGGAACAGAACTAGATGCTGATTATGTACTTTTATCAATAGGTGTTAAAGCGAATGTTGATTTAGGATTGAAAATGGGATTGAATGGTGACGGTAGAAGTGGGATAATTATTGATGCTTATCAGCAAACTTCAAATCCTGATGTGTTGGCTATAGGCGATTGTGCATCAAAAGTAGATTTAATCACTGGAAAACCAAGTGGAATTAAATTAGCTTCAATTGCTGCTCGTGAAGGAAGAGTTGCAGCAGCCAATATTTTCAGTAAAACGATGGTGACTGATCCTAAAGGCGTTACAAGTTTATTCTCTACTTCAATAGACGGTGTGTATTTTGGAGCAACAGGTATGACTCACGAACAATTGGTTAGAGAAAATATCGAGCATGAAGTTGTTGAACTTAGCACAATAGACAGACATCCAGAAGCATTGCCGGATGCTAGTGAAATGATAGGTAGTTTCATGTTTGCAAAAGAGAACGGCAAGTTGTTGGGTTGTCAAATCAAAGGAGCAAATCAAGTTGCTGAAGCGATTAATTTCCTAGGTTATGCTCTTCAACAAGATGCAACAGCACAAGATTTATTTGTACTAAACTATGCATCTCATCCAATGGGTACTGCTTCTCCAAATAAATATTTAGCGCATATGGCAGCAACTGAAATGTTGAAAAGAATGAGATAATAAACAAAAAAATATAAATTTATTATGATATAATTTGGATAGACGTTGTCTATCCATTTTTTTGATTATAGATAAAGTCGTTTAATGAGGTGGTGGTTAAATGCTTGTACAAATTATCGGTAAAAACAATATCGACAATCTACTTGGTGTTGATGAATATCAAAAGGATTCATTAGTTGTATTTCATAGTTCTAGTGAAAGAAAGCAGTTAAGTAGATATTTGGAAAAAATAAAAGAGAAATATAATAATTCAATTAATATATACTATGGTAATAGTTAATAGAAAAGGTTATCCATGAAATTAATAGAAACAAGAGCTTGGAATAAGAAAATTGCTTT
>JAYENG010000302.1:0-5597 GCA_034721975.1 Bacillota bacterium | reverse complement strand
ATACAATACTCATAATAATACTCATATCATAATCAAAAAACATGATTACCTGCGAATAATTTACAAATGGAATCAATAATATCGCAGTGATGTTGAATACCGCTGTTGTCAAAATAAGCGGATTGTAATTTACAATAAATTTCTTCACCAAAATAGAATAACTTGCCCAAAAGAAAACAGCTAGAGCCATAAACAAATCTCCTGGATTTACTTCGCCATTAAAAACCGAAGATAAATCCCAATTGACGATTATCATCGAAACACTTATAAAAGCAATAATTATATAAGCGAATTTATTTAATTTAGGTTTGGTGTGCAAAAATACAATTGACAACATATACGTAAAAAACGGGTTTGTAGCTGCAATCAGCGACGAGTTGATAGCAGTTGTGTATTTCAGTGCTGTATAGAAAAAATAATGATAGGCTATCATTCCAATTACCGCTAATACTATAGACTCTTTAATTAATTGCCGATTAAAGTCTATTTTAGTTTTTTTCATCAGCAAGTAAGCATCCAAGACCATGCTCGCAATTAAAAATCTTAAAAACGTAATGGTTATAGGATTTATGACATTCGCTGTATACTTTCCTGCAATAAAGGCTCCAGCCCAAAAAACAACAGCAAATATCATGATATATTTTTTGCTTTTCATCTATATTTTATCCAACGCATCATTTATGTCATCTATCAAATCTTTTGCATTCTCAATGCCGATGGATAATCTTATCATTTTTTCCGATAATCCAAAGTCTTCTAATTCGTTTTTATCATACCCTAAATGAGTCATTTCCGATGGAATCTCTACCAAACTCTCGATGTCGCCTAAACTGACAGCGATTTTAAACAGTTTTAAACTTTCAATAAATCTTATAGCGTCTTGTTTTGTCCCGTCGATTTCTAAAGTTATGATTGCTCCCGTTCCTTTCATCTGCTTTTTCACAATATCGTTATACGGATAATTTTCAAGTCCGGGGTATACAACATTTTTCACTTTTTTGTGCTTCGATAAAAACTCCGCTATTTGACTAGCGTTCGATTCATGTGCTTTCATCCTTACATGTAGAGTTTTTAATCCTCTTAATAAAAGCCATGCATTGAAAGGACTCAGCACTCCTCCGAGTTCAGTCATATATGAGAATTTAAGCTCATGGATATAATCGACATCTTTTGACACTACAACTCCAGCTACCACATCTCCATGACCTGAGATATATTTCGTAGCACTGTGAAGAACGATATCGGCACCTAATTCAAGAGGATTTTGAAAATATGGCGACAAGAATGTATTGTCCACAACAATTTTTATATCCCTTTCACCAATTACTTCTTTAACCTTTTGTATATCGATCAATTCCAAATTCGGATTGGCAGGCGTTTCAAAGTATATGACCTTGACATCCTCCGTTATATTTTTTTCCAATTCATCAAAATTTGTCAAATTCAGAAATATCGATTCTATCCCATATCTCTTCAATACCGTTTTTGCAAAAGTATGGGTCGATCCATATAAAGTCCTATGAAAAACGACCTTGTCATTCGGTTCCAACAGCGATAAAAGAGTACTTGAAATAGCTGCCATTCCCGATGCGAATGCGACAGATGCGTTCCCCTTCTCTACTACAGCCATTTTTTCTTCGAACAATCTGATTGTCGGGTTGTTGCCCCTTGTATATACATAATCATCCGTTTCAAAGTTGAATGCTTTTTTTACCTGATCCACATTATTGAAATAAAAAGTTGATGTTTGAGCAATCGGTGGTGTTAGCGCCCTGTCATTCTCATCATCTCTTGTGTTGTGTGATAATAATGTTTCTGCTTTATAAAATTTATCTTTGTCCATATTTATTTAGATAGAAATCTCTCATAGCATTTATATCGTTTTTTTCTAATTCAACTGCCCCACCGATCAGTTGTGCGAATAAATTCGACTGTGCCGCTTTTTCTACAATTTGTGCAACTTTCAACGCTTCCTTTAAAGTTCCAGCTGCAGCCAATAGACCGTGATTAGCCAATAATACTGCATTTCTATCTTCGAGTTTCTCGACAGCTTCATTTCCCAACTCAGTTGATCCAGGTAGACGATAATCTGTTACTCTTACATTTCCGCCAACAATTTGTACTGAATCTTCTGCAGTCGCAGGTATTTCTTTTCTAGCTATTGCATAACTGGTAGAATATGTACTATGTGTATGCACTATTGCATTGACATCTTTTCTCGCTTTATATATCGCCAGATGAAGAGGAAGTTCAATGGAAGGTTTAAGTTTTCCATCTACAATATTTCCTTCTAAATCCATAATTACGATATCTTCAGGTTTTGTTTTATCATAATCGACACCACTAGGAGTAATCGCAACCAAATCCGTGTCTTGTACTCTTGTTGAAATATTGCCCCAAGTTCCTACTACTAAAGCTGATTCTTTCATTATCAATCCGTGTTTTACAATTTCATTTCTAGCTTGACTTGCATTTATATGCATTTTAGTCACCTCTTATAATTTTATTATTGAATCTTTGCAACTGCAATTATTTTGATTTAAATTTTCATTGCTAAAAATATCTATAAATGATTCAGTAAGTTTTCCTTTATTCATGTTCATCGACGATTCAATGTCATGCAATGTTATTTCACTTTTAAAACCTGTACACCAATTTGTTATTATGGCTATTGCAGCATAGCACATCCCTAATTCCTTAGCCAGAACGACTTCTGGAACACTGGTCATTCCAACTACATCTGCAAAATTCTTATACATGTTTATTTCTGCTTTTGTTTCAAATCTCGGTCCTTCTGTAGTTAAATATATTGCGGTGCCTTTAATGTCAACCTTGCTTTTCTCAGCTCTTTTCAGAAAAACACTTGAAAGATTCGAGCAATAAGGCTCCGACATATCTACATGTTTAACGCCTGTTTCTCCTCCATAATATGTCGTCGCTCTGTTTTTAGTGAAATCGATGAAATCATTTACCAACACAATATCGCCTGGCATATATTTCTCATTCATAGACCCGACAGCTGCAGTTGCATAAATATATTTTACACCTAATAAATTAAGCGCCATAATATTCGCCCTATAATTAACATTATGAGGCGGTTTTGAATGATCTTTCCCATGTCGAGATAAGAAATAGACTTTTTCTCCATTACCCAGCTCAATAAAATCCAAATCGACATCTCCATACTCAGTTTCAATATTTAAATTTTGAATCGGTGCATTTAATTTATAAACGCCGGTACCTCCAATTATCGCATACATGATTCTACTCCTTGCTTTTCTTTATATTGTCATAGAATGGCGGGTAGATTATCCCCTTATCCGTAATTATACCAGTAATATTTTCATGAGGTGTAACATCAAACGCCGGATTATACACATTCATTTCAAGTGGGGCTATTTGAACATTTCTTACTTTTATTACTTCTAGCGCGTCTCTCTCTTCGATTTCAATCTCGTCACCTTTCTCGATGTCAAAATCGATAGTTGTCACAGGCGCAACAATATAAAACGGAACATCATATAATTTCGCCAATGCCGACAACATAAAAGTACCAATTTTATTCGCTGTATCTCCATTAGTTGCAATCCTATCGGCGCCGACCAATATAACATCGATTCTCTTATCTCTTATTAAAGTTGCAGCAACATTATCCGCAATCAAAGTACTAGGGATACCTTCTTTAACCAATTCCCATGCAGTCAATCTGGCGCCTTGCAATCTCGGCCTTGTTTCATCAGCATATACAAAGATGTTTTTCCCGGTATAATGAGCTTCTCTTATTACCCCTAGTGCAGTACCATAGGCGACGGTTGCCAAGGCTCCTGTATTGCAATGAGTCAGAATCGTTGAATTTTCTTTTATTATTTCATTTCCGATATGCGCCATTCTCTTATTAGTTTTTATATCTTCTTCATATATTTTATCAGCCTCTATCTTCAGCATGTCATAGTCTATTTCTTTATCGCCTTCCATTGCTTCAAACATTCTATCTACAGCCCAAAAAAGATTTACAGCAGTAGGCCTTGATTGCTTGATGAATTCACAGCGTTTGTAAAATTCATCTTCCGGAGGATTATCTATAGCTGATAAAGCAACTCCATAAGCAGCTACGCTACCTATTGCCGGTGCCCCTCTGACTACCATTTCTCTAATCGAATACTCTACATCTTTGTAATCCTTGCAAATGAAATATTCTTCTTTATCCGGCAGTTTTCTTTGATCGATTAAAATCAATTTATCATCCTTAAACTCGATTGATTTAAATTTCATCGTTCCCTCCAGTCATCATTTTAATATGCTTCTCGACATTCTTATAAATCTCTTCAATTTCCAAAGTCTTGTATTTTCTGTCCTGATATAAAATTTTACCATTTACAATAACAGTGTCTACATCGGAGCTGTTAGCTGAGTATACCAATGATGAAATCAAATTATGATGCGGATACGAATGAGGTTTGTCGATGTCGATCAGAATGATATCAGCCTTTTTACCGACTTCAAGGGTTCCCACTTCATCATCAATCCTAAGCGCTTTTGCACCATTGATTGTAGCCATTTTCAATACCTCAAACGCCGGCAATACAGTAGTATCGTTGGATATCGTTTTGTTTATTAGCGCTGCCAGATGCATCTCTTCAAACATATCTTGATTGTTGTTGCTTGAAGGTCCATCTGTTCCTAATGCGACATTTATTCCTTTTTTAAGCATTTCATCGATAGGCGCAAATCCATTTGCAAGTTTTAAATTACTGGAAGGATTATTAACAACATTTACTTTTTTTGAAGCTAAAATTTCAATATCTTCTTCACTTACATTTACACAATGAGCAGCAATGGTTGGATGATCAAACAACCCCAAATCGTCGACATATTCAATTGGCGACTTTCCGTGCTTTTCAATGGAGTCTTCTATTTCCTTTGTGCTCTCTGATAAATGTATATGAATATTTGTATCGATTTTATCAGCTTCATTGCATATTTTCTTCAGATAATCTCCAGAACACGTGTAAGGAGCATGTGGTCCTAAATCAATATGAATTCTTCCATCACTCGAGTTGTGATATTTATGATAAATATCCAAAGCGTTCTCCAGTTTTTTATATCCCTCTTCGCCTGAAACAAGCCCTCTAGATAAATCCGCTCTGATACCTGTCTGTTCAACAGCCTTGACGGTTTCTTCCGTAAAAAAATACATATCGCAAAACGTGGTAGTCCCCGACGCTATCATCTCTGCAATGCTAAGCATAGAACCCCAGTAAACACATTCCGCATTTAGTTTTGCTTCTGCCGGCCATATTTTTTCAGTCAGCCATGGCCAAAACGGAAGATCGTCTGCGTAATTTCTAAGAAGTGACATGGCAATATGAGTATGAGCATTTACAATGCCCGGCATGGCAATAAAATGTGAACCATCTATTATTTGGTCGGCATGAGCTTCAAATTCTCCCAATTGAACAATGGTATCCCCATCAATAAGTATATTACCTTTTACAATTTCTTCTTTAACCATAGTCAAAATATTTGTGTTTTTAATTAGAATTTTCATTTTTCCAACCTCTTTCAAAAGATAAGAAAGGCATAATGGCCTTTCATTA
>JAYENG010000301.1:0-5631 GCA_034721975.1 Bacillota bacterium | reverse complement strand
GGTTATATAAATATAATAGATCGAAAAGTTGTTGAAATCGCATTTAGAGATGTTAGACGCATTAACGATAATAAGGAAGAAAGAATAAAATTTTCCATCAATCTATCGCCAAAAGATATAAACTGGGATATGGTTGGATATATAGAAGAGCAAATGAAAGTTTCTGGTATCAAATCTAGTGATATCGAGATTGAATTGACTGAATCTGCAGAACTGCAAAATATCGAGTCGGTTGTTGAAATTTTTGAATATATTCGTAGCTTAGGAATTTCAATAGCTATTGATGATTTTGGCAAAGGTTATGGAGCTTTGAATTACCTACTGAAGTTTCCGATTTCAATAATTAAAATAGATAAAAATTTTGTCGATGATATCAATAACAATGAAAGAGGAAATAAAATTATAGAGTCGATAATAGCATTATCAAAGATTTTAGGGATTGATACAATAGCAGAGGGAGTTGAAACTGAGAATCAGCTTGAATATCTAAAAAAAATTAAATGTGACAAGTATCAAGGATTTTTGTATTCCAAGCCTGTTAAACTAGATGATTTCAAAGAATTGTTAAAAACCAGAGACAGTTAATGATAAATGGTGTACTCTTCTTAGTTGTATCGTTAAATCGATTAAGAAGAGTACACCATTTTTACATTGTGTTAATCATTATGCATGGATACTTCTATCTGATGAGCTATATGATCATCTATCAATTTAATGTAATCGGTTTCTAAAAGATTGCCATCTAAAGTATATTTCTGCGATCCGCGGGAGATACCTTCATTATTAATGATATTGATGATATACAGCGTATTTTTATAACGGTATTCTATTTTATAGGATTGCCAATTATTTGGAATACATGGAGCGATAAATAATTTGTCGCCTCTTTTTTTAAAACCTAAAATCGATTCTATTCCAACTCTATACATCCAACCGGCCGCTCCTGTATACCAAGTCCATCCACCTCTACCGACGTGTGGAGTGACGTTGTAGATGTCCGCCGGAATTACATAGGGTTCAACTTTATAGTTGTTCGCCCTGAAGATTGAAGGTGACTGATTGATCGGGTTGAGCATTTGTAGAAGTTCAAAAGCCTTATTTCCTTCACCTAGAAGAGCAAAAGCATTTATCACCCAAGAAGCGGCATGAGTATATTGGCCACCGTTTTCTCTGACACCTTTGGCATAGCTTTTTATATAGCCTGGATTTTTCTTGGTTTTATCAAAAGGAGGTGTAAAGAGCAGAATCATTCCCTTATCCTTTAATATAAGATGATTTCTAACAGAATTCATTGCAGTCACAGACCTTTCATAATAAGCATGACCACTGATAACAGCCCAGCTCTGTGATAATGAATCAATCATGCATTCTGAATTGACGATAGATCCAAGTGGAGTTCCATCATCATAAAATGCTCTTTTATACCAAGAACCATCCCAAGCGTTTTTTTCGAGAGAATCGACAATGTTTCTCAGATGCTCGGTAAATTTTTCTTTACTGGTTGAATCGTTTTTTTGATGAGAAACAATTATGAATCTATCTAAAATCAGTGATAGAAACCATCCAAGCCATACACTTTCACCTTTTCCCTTGACTCCGACTTCATTCATTCCATCGTTCCAATCGCCTCCACCCATTAATGGAATACCATGCTGACCGTATTTCAAAGAGTGATTGATTGCTTTAATGCAGTGATCATAGATGGTTTCCTGATAATCTGAAACAGAAGGAGTGAAGTAAACTTCTTTTTCATCTTCTTTCAATAATTCACCGATGACATATGGCGTTTTTAAATCCAATATCGAGTAATCTTCTGTCACAAGCAAATATTCAGAAACGGCATAAGGAAGCCATAACAAATCATCTGAAAACCTGGTTCTAATTCCTTTTTCAATATCACCTGGGTGCCACCAATGGAGTACGTCTCCTTCAGGAAATTGATGTGCCGCATTTAATAGAATTTGTTTTTTTGCAAGTTTTGGATCTATTGAAAGCATGTTTACCGCATCTTGAAGTTGATCGCGATATCCATATGCTCCTCCAGTCTGGTAGAAGGCCGACCGTGCATTCAAACGGCAGGATATTGATTGATAAGGTAGCCAGCTGTTCATTATCTCATCAAATTTATGATCAGGAGTTCTAACCTTTATAGTATTTAGAATACCATCCCAATAATTATGAATTCTTTCATATTCCTCATCAACATTATCAAGGCTAGAATACTTTTCAATTTGCTTCATTATTCCATCATGAGTTTGCTCTTGCCCGAGAATGAATATAAGCTCCTTTTCTTCATTTGCATTTATCTCGATACTTACCTGCAAGGTGCCGCATGGTGTCAGCCCCGCACCGACTCTGTTGCTGAGATTGTTCATTCGGTATAAATCATGTTGATTTATTTCGAATGAATCACCAGAGTATGAGATAATCGGTTCGGATGATGAAATATACATTTTGCGATTAGGATATTGATGATTGTATGGATTTGTAATCATCAGGTATTTGTCATCGATAAATTTTGTAATGATATATTTTTTAGTTATTTCCCTATGCACGCCGAGTACTGGCGCGACAGAGAAGAAATATGATAATTTCCTGGTTTCATCAGAGTTGTTCATTATCTTGATGCGGTATATTTTGACCTTGTCGTGAAGCGGCACCGATAAAGTAAGTTCGTTCTCCAGCAAGTATGCACGACTAAAAAATTTGCTATAACCTTTACCGTGAACCACATCGTAATCGATATTTTCTCCAAGAGGATCTGGTGTCAAAGAAAATAGTTTGCCATATTTTTCATCTTTAACATATATGACTTCTTGGGGGATGTTGAAAATAGTATCATTGAGCCAAGGCGTCAACTTGTTCTCATTGCTGTTTTCCGACCATGTAAATCCGCCACCGTTTTCAGAAACGATAAAACCGAAATTCTCATTGGAAATCACATTTATCCATGGTGCCGGTGTAGTGGTGTTGTCGTGAAGCCTAATGACATATTCTTTTTTGTCGATATTGAAGCCACCATAGCCGTTGAAATATTTCAGTGAGAATTTCTTTGCTGCATAGTTTATGTTTTCATAAGGGCAATTTTCATATTTTCGTTTCTTAGCAACATTATATTGATGACTCAGTTTGATTTGTTCATTAAATTTATTTTTATCACAATCGATAATGATATTTGCACTTGCATATAGCAGGTTTCTGTCCTCATCGTGAAGTGTTTTATTGTTCATGATGAAAATGCCAAGCGATTGTACATTTGAGTGATATCCGAATTTCTTTGAAATCATCTCATTGATTTCTTCTTCAACATCATTGAAATAACTCGATTCTTGATTATTTAGGATAATCAAGTCAGTATTTATTCCTTTAAGTTTCCAGAATTCCTTTGCTTTAATCAAAGTCCAGATATTATCTATATGTTCAATAGAATTGATTGTGGCAAGGATGATAGGTAAATCACCGGAAATTCCATATTTCCACAGCGATGTTTGTCCGAGTTTATTGTTTTGAATAATGGAACTGAATTTCCTGCGATTCGGGTTTAGATATATCAGTTCTGGAATCATATCTAGAAAAATTTTCAGTTCACTAACATTTAAATCTAAATAATTCATTTCTACTTGTGTTTGAATCGCGGACAAGTCGAGTTGGTCCTTAATCACATAGGAATTTTTATATTTGTTGATCAACTCTTTAGTTTTTGAATGAGAATCTGTAACTCCCATAATATATGTCAAAGTTGATTTTTGATGCGGCTCGATATTTACACATTTCCTTAAACTTAAAATCGGTTCTAATACGACGCCCTCAGTATTAGCAAGTACTTTTTCTATTGCAATCGGATTTTCAAGGGTTCTTCCCCTTCCGATGAAACTGCTTCGATTTGTTTCATATTGAGTAAACCCAAATTCTTTTCCTTCGCAAACCATTGTTTTAAAGATATAGGTTTCCTTATCATCTGGATTACGAGGTTTTCTAACAGCGATCAGACTCTCGGTCTCTTTATCATATGATGTGCTGATAAACAGGTTGCTGAAAGCGGGGTGGGTGATATCGGCACTTTGATTGTTCAGAACGAGTTCTGCATAACTTGTCGTTTCTATGGATGCAGTCTTATTGCTGTTGTTGAAGAATGTAATTTGCCTGATTTCTACATCATCTTCAGGAGATACCCAAATTTCAACATGTGTGGTTATTTGATTATCTTTCCGGATTATTTCAGCTTTATTTAGAGAAAATATGACTTCGTAATCTTTGAATTTACTACTTATAGGTTCGCTTCCGATAGTCCAAACGTTGTTATCAGTAATATTTTTAAAGAAAAAAGTATAGCCGTAAAACCTTTCTTTTAAATCGCTTCTAAATCTTGTAACCATTTTATCCTGAAATTGACTATAACCGACTCCTGTGTTTGTTATCATTACATGATAGTGTTTATTTGAAATCATATGACATTCGGGCAAACCTTCGACGAGATCAGAATAAACGCGAGTAAGAACAATTTCTTTTCTCTTCAGTTCCACAACTTTACGCTGTTTCTCTTTTAGTTCTTTTATAATCGAGATGCGGTAAGGTGTTTTTTCCTGCAACAAGAATTCTCCCGTTTGTACAATAGGTTCACTATGAAATCTTCTCTGCATGATATTGTCATTGATAAAATTGTTGATGGACAATAAACTCATGCCGAGGTGATGTGCCATATAGGCTTTCACAACTTTTTTATCGCCATCGTTTTCAACGCGCTGTTTTGAATAATCTATCGATTCATAAAGTCCATAAATTCCTGAGGCGTTTTCTTCTCTTAAAAGCTTAAGGTTTTTGATAGAAGAATCTTTATCGAAATTGAGAGCGAAGTATGTTGAATACGGTGAAACGACATAATCGTTGATCAATCCTCTTTTGAATCCCAAATCAGGCACACCAAAAGCTTTGTACTGATAATTCAAATCCAGATCAAAGAAGTAATAGGCAGATTCGGATACACCCCAAGGCCGATTTGCAGCCTCGCTGTATCTTTGTTGTGCAATTATTACAGAATGATAAGTTTCGTCGAAAATTGAATATTCATAATTGTTGAGTATCAATGACGGCATGAAGTATTCAAACATCGTACCAGACCAAGAGGCCAAAGCTCTATGATGATGCGACAAGGTGAAAGTTCTACTTAGTTTGTACCAATGTTCAGGTGGAACTTGTTTAGTTACAACTGAAATATAACTGGTTATTCTCGATTCGGAAGCCATCAAATCATAGTAACTGCTGGTCATTTGATTATTTTCGCAGTCATAACCGATGCTGAACAAGTTTTTGCTTCCATCGTATAGTTTTGAAAATTTTGTTTCTTTGATCAAGCGCTCGATAATATTGATCATTTGATCTAAACTTTTTAGCAGGTCGTCAAGATTGCAAATGATACTTTTAATTTTGTATTCAAGTGAAGTGATACATAGTGGGTCGTATTCGATGTTTTTTTTCTTTTGTAATATTTCCATAAGTATTTGATTATAATAGTTTCTAACTTCAGATAGACTCATATCCATTTTTATTTGATTGATTTTTTTGACAACAGCAACAAATTCTTTTTTTTCAAAGTACTCATTTTCATATTGAATAAGGTTAAAATATTTATAG
>JAYENG010000300.1:0-5644 GCA_034721975.1 Bacillota bacterium | reverse complement strand
AGCCATCATTTCACCTCTAAAAAAAACGGCCAAGGAACACCCCGAAAAATAAAATATTTAACTTTTTTCCCGATTGAATACGTATATAAAGAAAGAACCAACGCTCCAAAGAAGAATATCGCTCCATATTGTCCTAGATCAATCCCAAAGTTTAAATCTAATTTAGCTACTGCAAATACTGCAAGTAGTATACCGATTAAACCTTCACCGGCAATCAGGCCTGAAGCATAAAGTATTCCCGATTCAATTTTATCTTTGATTTTAGATGTATCGAATTTATCATTGCTTATTTTTTTGTCCAACGCACCTCTTAATAAACCACCTATCATGATTGGAGTTGACAAATGAATTGGTAAATATAAACCAATTGCGACAGGTAATACAGGTAAGCCCAACAATTCAATTACTACTCCGACACCAATACCGGTGTATACTAGCGCCCATGGTAAATTACCACCCATAACACCTTCAATAACCAATCTCATCAAAGTTGCTTGAGGAGCAGGCAATTCTGTAGAACCAAATCCCCATGCGCTGTTAAGCAGTGTCAATATACCACCGATTGTGATAGCCGCTGCAACCGCACCGATCATCTCGCCGATCTGTTGTTTTCTTGGAGTTGCTCCAACTAAAAATCCTGTTTTCAAGTCCTGAGAAGTATCTCCCGCCATAGCAGCTATAATGCATATGATTGCACCTACTGTCAAAGTGGCAATCATACCCGCTTGACCATCATTTCCAGAAGATTTGAATATAATCGCTGTAATAATCAATGTTGCAATCGTCATACCGGATACCGGGTTAGAAGATGAACCTACTAAACCGACAATTCTAGATGAAACTGTAGCAAAGAAAAATCCAAATACTGCTATCAACAGTGCTCCGATGAATCCAACCGGAATAATCGGAAGCATCATCATAGCTAGGATTACAGCTAAAGTTCCGATAATAACAACTTTCATAGACATATCTTTATCAGTTCTCACAGTAGAATTGCCACCAACTCCACCAGAATAATCTTTCATTGCGTCTTTAAAAGTCTGTGCAATTAAAGGTAATGATTTAATTAAGCTGAATATCCCTCCGAATGCCACTGCACCGGCTCCGATATATCTAATATAATTATCCCAAATACCCCAATATCCAAGTTCGGTAATTGGAACAGATGCCGGGTACATGATGACGTCTCCCATCGAACCGATATTTGAAATCAAAGGTATGAATCCAAACCATCCCAAGATAGCTCCACCTAACATATATGCAGAAATTTTAGGTCCGATTATAAAACCTACACCCAATAAAGCAGGTGAAACATCAGCACCTATCGCCGCATCTCTATATCCCGGAATTTCTGCTTCGACAGAACTTGGAAACACTCCAAATCCACCTGAAATAAATTTATAAAGAGCACCTACTCCCAATCCGATAAAAGTAGTTTTAGCCTTGTCTCCGCCTTCTTCGCCTGCCAATAACACTTCAGCACAAGCAGTACCTTCAGGATAAGGCAATACACCGTGTTCTTTTACAATCAATGCTTTTCTTAATGGAATCATGAATAATGCGCCTAAGATACCACCAACTAAAGCGATAGCAGTAATAGTTAATAAATCAGGTGCTCCTAATCCCCATTCGCTTGACCAAATATATAATGCCGGTAGAGTAAATATTGCTCCTGCCGCTAAAGATTCACCAGCAGATCCTATTGTTTGTACCATGTTGTTCTCTAAAATTGATTCTTTTCTCATAATAACGCGAATAACACCCATAGAAATTACCGCAGCGGGAATCGACGCAGAAATAGTCATTCCAACTCGTAATCCCAGGTAAGCATTGGCTGCACCAAAAACAACAGCTAAAACGATACCTAAGATGATTGATGTGATTGTGAATTCTGGCAATACACGATCAGCTGCGATAAATGGTTTGAATTCTTGTTTACTATTGTTAGTAGACATTTTTAATTCCTCCATATTCATCAATTATTTCATTAAACAGATTGCTTCATCTTTTGATAATGATGTGCACACATTATATATATCAAGATTCTACATTTGCTATTGTAAACATGAATCAAACTAGAAATCAAGTTGATAAAAGCGACTCATTGCAATAATATTCAGTGAATTTTCATTAGAATAATTTGCGCAAATATTATGAATCTTATCACATTATAGGTTACCTACCGCGCGGTAGATTGTTGTTTACACATGTTTTTGCAATTCAAGAACTTTATGAATTCAATGCAGCATAGCTCAGTATTGCATCGTTATAATGTTTTACTGATTTTCTTAAGCGAATTTTCCGATTTGTTAAATTTTATTCACAACTGATTGTTCGCATTTTTTCGAACTGATTTGATGTATAATGACTTCGGAGGAAAATATGAATACTAAAAATCAGATTATCAAAACTTCATTAAAACATTTTATCTCTCAAGGTTATGATTACACATCTTTAAACCAGATAGCTGAAGATGTCGGTATAAAAAAATCCTCCCTCTATTATCACTTCAAGTCGAAAGATGATTTATTGTATGAGGGAATTAAAATGATAACTCAAGAATTGAATGTTTCAATCGCTGATAATGTGCAAAAAAATAAACAAACGCGATTGAGACTGGAAAATTTATTCGAGAGCATTCTCGATTTTAATTCAAATATATCGTTATTACTTGGAAACAATTTTAATGCTCCCGCGAATATCAATGCTTTTTTCCAAATGTCTTCAAATAGATTTGAAAATGTTTCAATCTTGATCGACAGATTTTATGACGATATCGTTTCAATCATTAAAGATATTATCATCACCGGGCAGGATAAAAATGAAGTCAAAAAAAATATAGATGTCGAAATGACTTCTATTGATATTTTATCTAGAATCGAAGGATTGATTACTCTATCCAGCATTTATAAAAAAATTGATTTAAATAAAATCAGACTGGTTCTATACGAGAATTTATGGTCCGGTTTACAAATCGAAGAGATAAAAGATACTAGAAAAGCATATAAGACAATTGATTTTAGTAGAATTTGGTAAAATAATAGGGTAGCTATTAGCTACCCTATTTAAATGTATCTTTCACTTTTTCAAATAGATTTTTACTTTTATCAGGAATCATTTCTCCCATAGACTGCGCAAATGTTTTAAGTGCATTCTTTTGCTCTTCACTTAATTTTGATGGAACATCAACAATAACTTTTACGTACATGTCTCCCTTACCATAACTGTCTAAAACGGGAACCCCTTTGCCCTTCAATCTAAATACCGTCCCACTTTGAGTACCAGATTCAATCGGGTACTTAACTTTACCTTCAAGCGTCGGTACTTTAACTTCTCCACCTAAAGTAGCATGCGCAAAACTAATGTGTAATTCATAATAAATATCATTGCCGTCGCGTTTAAAGTCTTTATGCGACAATACTCTTATCACTATATGAATATCTCCACGGGGTCCACCTTTGCTGCCTAGGTCTCCTTCTCCTCTTAATGTCAGAACAGAACCATTATCAACGCCTGCTGGAATTTTGATTTCAAATTTTCTTTTTTTCTTAACTTTCTTTTTACCCTTGCAAGTATGACAAACTTTATCAGGAATTTCTCCCGTACCACCGCATACATTACATTCTTTTACTGAAATGCTCTCTCCAAACAATGTTCTTTGTGCATAACGAACTTGACCTGTCCCATTACATTGAGGACAAGTTTTTATACCAGAACCAGGTTCTGCTCCCGTTCCATTACAAGTTGAACATTCTTCAGTTCTGTAGTATTCTATCTCTTTTGAAAGACCAAAAACTGCATCTTTAAATGAAATGGTAATGTCCACGCGAATATCTGCACCTTTGTTTGGACCACTTCTTCGTCTGCTGGCTCCACCACCACCAAACATTTCATTTATAATGTCCTCAAATCCGCCGAATCCACCTGAAAATCCACCTGAATAACCACCACCACCTGCATTTTGATTAACACCGGCATGGCCAAATTGATCATATAAATGGCGTTTTTCAGAATCGCTCAATATCTCATAAGCCTCATTTATTTCCTTGAATTTTGTTTCAGATTCTTTATTATCGGGATTTTTATCAGGATGATATTTCATCGCCAATTTTCTATACGATTTTTTTAATGTTGAATCGTCAGCATTTTTATCAACGCCTAAGACCTCATAATAATCTCTTTTACTCATTTTAAACCGCCTTCCTTATAGAAAACGGCACCATAACTGGTGCCTTTTCCCTATTAATCTTCATCAACAACTTCGTAGTCCGCATCAACCACATCGTCATCTTCTGAAGCAGCAGTTTCTTCAGTAGCTCCTTCTTGAGTTGCAGTTTTTTGATACAATTTCTGAGCTATTGGATGGAATGCATTTGTCAGTTCCTCAATTGCACTTTTCATACCTTCTAAATCTTCATTTTCCAAAGCTTTCTTTAATGTTTCTTTCTTCTCTTCAATATCTTTCTTTTCATCTTCTGTAACATTATCACCTAATTCAGTTACAGTTTTTTCTGTTTCATAAATCAACGAATCAGCTTTATTCTTAGTCTCAGCCATATCTTTAATCTTGGCATCTTGCTCAGCAAGTTCTTCAGCTTCTTTTACTCTCATTTCAATTTCTTCTTCAGATAAATTAGTAGATGCTGTAATTTTTATACTTTGTTCTTTCCCAGTTCCTAGATCTTTAGCACTTACATGCACAATACCATTAGCATCAATATCAAATGTTACTTCAATTTGAGGAATACCTCTTTTGGCAGATGGGATTCCATCTAATTGAAATCTTCCAAGTGTTGTATTTCCACTAACCATCGGTCTTTCACCTTGAAGAACGTGAATATCGACCGTTGTCTGATTATCAGCTGCAGTAGAGAAAATCTGGCTTTTCTTAGTAGGGATTGTTGTATTTCTTTCAATCAATTTAGTAAATACAGAACCCAATGTTTCAATGCCCAATGAAAGCGGAGTAATATCCAACAACAACACATCATTTACTTCACCAGTTAATACACCTGCTTGAATAGCTGCGCCGATTGCTACACACTCATCGGGATTAATTCCTTTATGAGCATCTTTGCCAAGTATTTTTTTAATTGCTTCTTGAACAGCAGGAATTCTTGTTGAACCGCCTACTAAAATCACTTCTTTTATTTCATTTGTTTGAATGCCCGCATCTTTAATTGCCAAATGTGTAGGGTCCAGAGTTTTTTTGACTAAATGAGCAACCAACTGCTCGAATTTAGCTCTTGTTATATCTAAATTCAAATGTAATGGCCCATTTTCATTAGCAGTAATAAATGGTAAATTTACATTTGTTGAAACTGTTGTAGATAATTCTTTTTTAGCTTTTTCAGCAGCTTCTTTAAGTCTTTGTAATGACATTTTGTCTTTTCTTAAATCTATACCGTTTTCCTTTTTGAAATTGTCAGCCAACCAGTTCATTACAATTTCATCAAAATCATCTCCACCAAGGTGGTTATTTCCGTTTGTAGACAACACTTCAAATACACCATCGCCGATTTCTAGAATTGATACATCAAATGTACCTCCACCTAAATCGAACACCAAAATCTTGTGAGAATGTTGAGATTTATCTAAACCATAAGATAATGAGGCAGCTGTCGGTTCATTGATAATTCTTTTA
>JAYENG010000299.1:0-5673 GCA_034721975.1 Bacillota bacterium | reverse complement strand
CTATACCATTCTATCAGTTTATTTTATTTTTTAAAGAGTCTTTTTATGTTGTTTTAATATCATCCTATAGATCAAAATGAAGGAAAACTCTATTTAGAATACTTGAAAAGCAAAAAAGTCGACTAATGTTCTTTTTGCATATCCACATCGATTATATCTTTGACTTTTTCAATAAGTACGCTGCTATCATTGAAACTTTCATCATCGGGAGTAACAGGCTTGTGAATTGTAACAACGACTCTCGATGGTATAATTCTCATTTGACCTTTTTTCATCATATCGATGGAGCCGTTTATACTGACAGGTATGATGCTTTTTTTTGCTTTCATTGCCATTTTAATACTACCGGGTTTAAAATCTCCCAATGATCCGTCTCTACTTCTAGTTCCTTCAGGAAATATTACGTAGTTATATCCAGATGCCAATAATTTTGCTCCTTCATTAATAACTTTAACCGATTGTCTGAAATTTTCACGATCTATGAATAAACACTTCATGAATCGCATCCATGTACTTACTACAGGAATTTTTTTTGTTTCGATTTTCGCGATAAACGCCAAGGGATATTCGACAGTTCCCAATAATATCGGTATATCGAAATTGCTCTGATGATTCGATACGATTAGAAATGAATCATCTTTTGGAATATTTTCAATTCCTGAAACTTCAATTTTACCACCCGCAATAAAATTAAGCTGCTTTGACCATTTATTTGCTTTTTTATAAGAAAGCAATTTCAATTTCTCTTCATATCCTCTTTTCTCATAGTTTTTTCCAATCAACACGCTCGGTAATAAAACCACCAAACTCAATCCAAAATACAAAAACCATATAATTGTCCTAATCATTTTTTCCTCCTATTCTTCGTCTTTTTCTACCTTTAACACTAATAATCACTATTGACATCATCACTAGCAAAGTTCCTACAATTTGTGATTCAGTTAAAATCTCTCCTAAAAAAACAACACTTAAAAGAATTCCCTCAACTGGTTCAAAAGTGCTGAGTATTGAAACTTTCGAAGGCCCGATTAATCTAACGGCTTTAGCCAGCGCGACAATGGCTACCATGGTCGATACAGTTGCAAGGAATACTATTCCCCACCACGCTGTTATATTCAACGTAAGCATCAACTCACCTCTAAAATAAGTGGTTATTAAAAATAAAATCCCCGTAATACTATTTGCATAAGCTGTAATTACGACGGTTTTAACTCTTTTAATCTCTCCTATCCCCAGAATGATCATATAAATGCTGATTCCAAATGCCGATCCAAATGAAATTATAATACCCATAGTATCAAAATGATTGTTCTTATCTAATACCATTAGGAGGATTCCTAAAAAAGCGACAACCATCGCTATTATGGCTCTTCTATCGATTTTATCTTTCAAGAAGACAATCGCCATGATGGAAACGATGAATGGATATGTATAGAATATGACAACATGTAAAGATACCGAAATAATCTGTATAGCCTTGAAATACATACTTGTAGTTAAAAAATATACAATTCCCAGCAATATATATGTAATTGCTTCTTTTTTATTTTTGATTTTGTAATCTATAGTATCTCTCTTTAGAAATATGTAAATCCACAACAAAATCGATGCAAGAGAAAACCGGCCTGCCAACATCATAAATTGACCGACTCCCGATGCAAAAACCACTTTCGCCACCGGGGCTGCAGCCCCAAAACCCGCCGCTGAAAGCACGGATAAAAATACACCTAAGTAAAATTTCTTGTTTTTCATAATTACCTTCTTATTTTTATTAAAAATTTATTCTTTTATTCTATCAAATAATTATCTATAATGATTATATAGTATCTACGAGGTGATGTGTATGTTATTGAATCAAACTGATAAAATTAAATTATTGAATTCTCTTAGAAACGGCGTTCCCACCAGCGGTTTATTGGATTATTTAATAACCGGAAGAGATGGAATGATTCAAGAAACAAACAAAATCTTGAACTACACATCTAGAGGTGTAGGTACATTCAAGTTTATCACTGGTGAATACGGAAGCGGGAAAACTTTTTTATTGCATTACATGGCAAAATCTGCGATTGAAGAAAACTTCGTCGTATCCAAGTTGACAATAAACAAAGCATTCAGATTGAACAAACTCGATGACCTCTATTATAATATCATGCACAATTTATACATAAATCATGAGAATTCTGAAAAGCAGACAAATTTCGACGATATTTTTTATAACTGGATTCAGCAGTTGAAAAAAACTGAGAATGCCGCTTCTATCCAAAGTGAAATAAACCGTGTCATTGAAAATATTTCAAAATTCAATACTTCTTTTGGAAGAGCATTTTTAGCCTATATCAAAGCAAGCATAACAGGTGATAATGAAACTAAAGACGCAGCATCTTCATGGCTTACAGGTGAGAGTAACGTACCTTTACACTTAAAAGAGAAGTTTCATGTTATTGGAAAAGTCGATAAACTCAATATGCTTGATTTCTTGAAAGCGTTTATCAATCTTGTTGAATTCATGGGTTATAAAGGGCTTATTGTGCTTATCGATGAAGTCGATTTATTAATCAATGAAAGAAGCGATATACGGTTAAGCGGTTATATAAATATCAAACACTTGTTAGATACTCTTTCTGGAGGAGAATTTGGCAATACAACATTTGTTTTCAGCGCTTCTTCTGTACTGTTTTCAAATAAGGAAAAGGGTATTTCTTCATACGAGGCATTGCATCAGCGAATATGCAATACAATTTCTAAAGAAAGCGGCAATGCGCAGAACTATCGGAATAATCTAATTGAATTGAAAAATTTAAATTTTCTTGATTATCAAATTTTAACTAATAAAATCCATAAACTTTTTTCTTCGGTTTATGATATACAAATGGATATCACTCTTGAATCTTTGAGAAATTGGGTTTTCTTGCTTTATAAAAAAGAAAACAAAAATTATAAAAACATTACCATAAGAGATTTCATATCAAGATTAATTGAAATTTTAGATATCATATCTCAAAATCCTAAAAAACATATTTTTAACACCAATATAGAAATGCAGCTTAACGGTTCAGAATTATTATTCAAATCAAAGTCTATGCAAAAGGTAGTCAACGATTAAAGCACCCTATCAAAAAATAGAGTGCTTTCTTTTATAATTTACTTTTCAGATAGAAAATCATACTATCCTCAGTATCGAAATCCTTATCGAAAATATTTGCAATACCATATTTTATAATGAGATGATATTCTAGTTGGGTCTCTTCATTAAATTCATTCACCCTGTTTTCAATACGCTTCATAATCATCTCTGCGTTTTCATAATTACAATCCGGGTAGACAATTGTAAATTGATTGCTGCCGCTTCTGATTATCGTATCCTCTTGTCTAACATCTTCACCCAATATATTAGATAGGATTTTTACAGCCTGATCTCCTTCAAAATACCCGAATTCATCATTTATCTGATTAAAATTGACTAACTCTATCAATCCAAGACTAAATTCTTTTTTTCGTCTTTTAGCGTATAAAAAATTCTTTGTCAATATCTCTATTCCTGTTCTTGTATTAAACACCTGTGTCAATTCATCTACTGATGAATATAACTTAAGATCTTTTTCCAATTTCTTTTTCTCCGTTATATTCGTTCCTATATACAGCATTCCTTTTTCATCTTCAGAAGCTAAATTTTTGCTGTTCCAAGCAATATGAACAATTTCACCTTTTCCATTTATCATTTCGCTTTCAAAGTAATTATCTACTCCGTACTTATCATCGAATTTTAGATTGAATACATTTGAAACCCAATTGTCGACATCTTGATTTACATATTTATCAATCCAATCAGTTCCTATAATATCATCATCAATCTTAAGTATTTCTTTACCTTTATTGTTAATAAATTGTACCTTGGATTCATCATCAAGAACTAGCATGATTATATTCGCTTCACTGATATACCGTCCGAGCAACTCATTATTCATGATTCTTCCCCCTCTATTTATTACAATAATACCATTATTCCAATAAAACAAACAAGGCATTCTTACACAATCTTAGTTGTCCATTCTTCCGCATCCCATACTTCATCGACAATGGATTCATAAAAATCGATTTCGTGACTAATCATCAATATGGAGCCTCTATATCCTTTTAACGCTCTTTTTAATTCTGCTTTTGCATCGATGTCCAAATGATTGGTCGGCTCATCCAACACTAAAAAATTCGATTCCCTATTAATGAGCTTGCACAATCGTACCTTTGCCTGCTCTCCTCCGGAAAGCACCCTTACTTTACTCTCGATATGAGTTGTGGTCAAACCGCATTTCGCTAAGGCGGCGCGAACTTCAAACTGAGTCAAGGATGGAAATTCAGTCCAGATTTCTTCTATACAAGTTCTATCGCCATCACCTGCAAATTCTTGCTCAAAATAACCTATATGCAGGTAATCCCCCAATTCAACCAAACCGTCTTTTGGTTTTGTTTCTCCTAAAATACTTCTTAAGAAAGTTGTTTTGCCTATACCGTTCGCTCCTCTAACAGCAATTTTTTGACCTCTCTCCATAGCGATGTTGAGTTTGTCCGATAATGGCTCATCATAACCGATTATTAAATCTTTCGTAGAAAAAAGTTCTTTCCCCGATGTTCTTGCCTCTTTGATAATAAAAGTCGGCTTTGGTTTTTCTCGATCAAGTTCAATTATATCCATTTTATCAAGTTTTTTCTGTCTAGACATGGCCATGTTTCTCGTAGCTATTCTAGCTTTATTTCTTTGAACAAAATCCTTTAACTTGACAATTTCTTGCTGTTGTCTTTTATATGCTGATTCTGTCTGTTTTTTACGAGCATCATGCAGCACTTTAAATTCTTCATAATCACCGACATATCTTGTCAATTTGCCATTTTCCATATGATATACAAGATTGATGACACTGTTTATAAATGCCATATCATGCGAAATCAAAACAAAGGCATTCTCATATTCAATTAAATATCTTTTCAACCACTCGATATGATTTTCATCTAAAAAGTTTGTAGGCTCATCCAACAGTAAAATATCGGGCTTCTCCAGCAGTAACTTCCCAAGTAAAATTTTAGCTCTTTGCCCACCGCTAAGTTCAGAGACGTCGTTTTCAAGACCAATATCAAAAAGTCCGAGTCCTCTGGCTACTTCATCAATTTTGGCGTCGATCATGTAAAAATCATTATGATCTAGAATATCTTGAATATCACCAAAATCCAATAGCTGAACCTCTAATTCCTCAGGAGTGGCCGTCCCCATCAATTCGCATATGTCATTCATTTCTTTTTCCAGTTCAAAGAGATATTTAAAAGCTGTCCTTAATATATCTCGTACACTTTGTCCCTTTTCTAAACTGCTATACTGATCTAGGTAACCCGCTCTTACTCTTTTGGACCATTCTACTTTACCTTCATCGGGTTCAAGTTTACCAGTCACTATATTCATGAAGGTAGATTTACCTTCTCCGTTTGCACCTATCAATCCAATATGTTCACCTTTTAATAGTCTAAAAGAAACATCTTCAAAAATAACTCTCGCGCCAAAACCATGGCTTAAATTTTCTACATTCAATATACTCATATCAATCTCTCCATATCAATTTTATCAACACTTATGATATCATCATATCAACGAGTCATCAATGGAATTCACCACAATTTGTGTTG
>JAYENG010000298.1:0-5744 GCA_034721975.1 Bacillota bacterium | reverse complement strand
GGGAACTTGCGTTAATGGCATTGAAAAAAAACAATATAAGGAATTATTTTGATATTATAGTTACATCTTGTGATGTCGGTAATGGAAAACCTTCACCTGATGTGTTTTTAGAAGCGGCAAGACAGATATGTATCGACCCGAAAGAATGCTTGGTTTTTGAAGATACATATGCAGGTGTTTTGGGTGCGAAAAGGGCTGGAATGACAGTGATAGCTGTTTATGATGATTCTTCTAAGAATAGTATAAAAGAAATCAAGGATACTTCTGATGAGTTTATTTTAAGCTTTGATGCAGTGTTATAGAAGGAGAAATAATGGCTAGAAGAAAAAAATGGGGACGTTTAAATAGAAATTTAAAAACCATATTTCCTTTTGAATGATATACAGAAAAAGACTGGAAAACATATAAAATAAAAAATGTACGTGAATAGTTACAGATCTTCAAGGAATTGTCTACAGTTTTGTTTTTTTCGTGCATTGCGGAAGTATACAGTTTTCCAAGTTTGTCTATTAATATCCTGCAATGTATTTGGAATTTGCTTCAAGTTTTATATTTAACTGTTGCAATGTTTAATAACCACAAAAAACTTACACGATAAATGAAAAGAGCTATTTATATGAGGTTTCATTATATATTTTAAATATGGGATATTATCATAAATGAATCATACTTTTTAGTCGGAAAATTTCAGGAAGTTGACACTTAGGTTAAATTGGCACCGTTAAGTTATAACCTAACCTGAATATTCGTACCCAGCACTGTCACACTAAGCATATAACAGATGTTTATTTTAGAATGTCATTAATCGTTAGGTGTTTCTTTCCCTTCATTTTTTTATGTGACTTTATTGCTGAAATTAATGAAACAATGTCACTGTTAAAAAAGTCTTTTATAGTACCTTGTTGTTTTATTTTCTTAATCTTATATCGAGTAGAGGCATACTCACTTGGTTTGACTTTAGATTCCCATTTCTTGGTATAATTTTGATAATCATCTTCATCAATAATCATCAAGATTTCTATTTCAGGATTTGTAATGAGATTCCTTACCGTAAATCTATCTTTATAGAGATTGCCAAGTGTGAACTTTTCATTTCTTGAATCTATAATTCGAAAAATCACAACAGGTTTATCATAATCTAAACTCAAAAATTCTTTTTCAATTTTCTTTGCTTTTCTTATCCGTGTTATTCTTTTATCTACCAAAGAATCCTTATTAAATAATAGTCTATCTTCTTCTAATAACCACTCAATAATATCTTGTTCAGCTGTGCCTTCGCATATGCATATAATATAATAGTTCCCACAACAATAGTCTTTTATATCCATATGCTCTCCTTAAATGCTTGAATTGATTTATAAGCTGGCGAAGTACCTTTAATATAATTTGATAAAAACACTTCACTTTTTTTGTTTTCTATCCTTTTTATCTCATCACTATATCTTATAATGTTACAAGTATAGGCACTATCGCGTACAAGTATTAAAACATTGTCTTTTCTTTCAATTGAATCAAGGATTTCTGCATAATGTGTCGTAAAAACGAGTGTTGCCCCATACCTGTTTATCTCAGAATCATTGAACAAATCAATTATAAATTGAACTATTCTTTTATGAAAATGATTTTCTAATTCATCAATTATTAGATAACCACCATTTCTTATTATTCCTTTTAGCCAAAATAAAATATTTCCACCTTTGACAGTACCGGATGACAACAGGTAATTTTGATCAGGCATCGAACTACAAGAGTATTCTTTTTGCTTATTCTTAAATTTAACTTTTAATTGTGATTCTTCAAGTGATAATTCATCAATACTATCATCGAAAATATTAATGTCAATCATTGATGCATTACCGCTTACTCTATAAAAATCAAACATATTCTCATTGATCAATGATTTTGAATATTTCTTTTGGGATTTATCTTCAAGTTTAACAAGGAAGAATAAAATACTATCATCATCACGTAAAAAACTTATTTCTTCTCTTAATTCATCACGAGTTGTGATAATATTTTCTACAGAAAAATCGGTAGTTTGGATTTTACTCTTAACATGTGTTGATTTTTTTCTATATAGATTTTCACTTGAGTACTTTAATACAGGCAATTCATCTTCAGATGTATAATTATAGTCAAATATAGACTCTAGTCGATAATACAACTTTGTTTTGGAATCGTAAAAATCGACTTTCATAACTGTATTATCTTTTATTATTCCATTAGGAATTCTTATGTTTTTCAAAGTTTGTTGCTTCAATATAATCTCCAAAGCCATAGTTATCAATTTCAAAGCAGATGTTTTACCAGATGCATTCGGTCCTATAAGTGCTATAGTATTTTGGGTACTAAAGGCCCCATGATAATTATAAACATTGTGTTTTTCTGTAACCTTGTCTCTCGCTACAAAGTCAATAATAAAGCCATTATCAAATATTCCTACATTCCTAAATTCAATTTTCAATATTCTCATAATCTATCTCCTCTACATCAAGCATAACACAAAAGACAAAGATAAACAACAATTATGTTCATCTTTGTCTTTTACTAGATTGGCCGCTAAATCTGTCAATATTGTTTTATTTGAGTTCCGCTCTAGGTAACCGAACAAAATCGTTTTGCAACGATCACTTTATTGTTGTATTTAACGGTGCACAATAAATGTGAACTTCCTGAAATTTTCTTACTAAATAAAAAAATTTAATAAGAATGTTTACGAAAAGCCTAGGAAACTGGGCTTTTTTGATACTTGCCATTTTATAAAAAAGTTTATTTATTTATTTGACAAACTATTCAAATCATGTTAGTATTAATCGTTGCTTAAATTAACGGAAACAAATTTAACATGAATGTTTTTTAATTGGTGCTGATTTTTATAGTGTTATCCTAATTTAGAAATGTATTTGTTTTTAGAAATGTATTTGTTATTTGTTTTAAAAAATTTAAGGAAAATAAATTTAGGAGGTACTATAATATGAATGGTACAGTAAAATGGTTCAACTCAGACAAAGGATTCGGTTTTATCACAGGAGATGACGGAAATGATGTATTTGCACATTATTCTCAAATCAATGCAAGCGGATTCAAAACTTTAGAAGAAGGCCAAAAGGTTTCTTTCGAAGTAGCTCAAGGTCCTAAAGGCCCTCAAGCAGAAAATATTACAGTTGTTGAATAGTAAATATTTTAGCCTTATGCTAGTGTTAGCATAGGGTTTTTTTATTGTGGAAAAGGAGATTTACATTTTGTCGGGAAATAAAAGAGATAATATAAAAATAGGTAAGAAAGTTATGGTTGTTCAAAAAAATGATCAGCGTTCTGGAAAATTAACAGAAGGTATAGTTCAAAAAATTCTTACAAATTCACAAACTCATCCTCATGGAATCAAAGTGATGCTTGAAAGTGGCATTGTGGGAAGAGTAAAAGAATTAATATAGATACTGATTAGTGATGTCTGAGAAGGCGTCATTTTTTTTATTATAGGTTTGCTGTTGTTATAAATAGAAGGTTATGGTATTATATCTGATAAATACAAGTGTGCGTCGTGGGTGGACAGGGAGAGGAATGATGATATTGGGAAAACAGAGAATCGGTATATTGGGCATGGGAACTGTTGGAGAAGGATTTTGTAAAACGTATCATATGAATAAAAATGAAATTGATGATAAAATTGATACAAGTTTAAATATCGAGAAAGTTCTTGTTAAAGACATTGATAAAAAGAGAGATGTCGATTTACCACATTCAGTTTATGTTGATGATTTTGATGAATTCAACTTAGCGGAGTTGGACATTATCATTGAACTGATCGGTGGTGTAAATCCTGCATTTGAATATATAAAAAAATCGCTGGAAAGTGGTTGTCATGTAATAACAGCAAATAAGGAATTGATGGCTAAAAGAGGCAGTGAATTATTAAAAATCGCAAAGAATAATAATGTTCTTATTAGATATGAAGCAAGTGTAGGAGGAGGAATTCCTCTTATAAGTACAATCAACGATGCTTTAGTATCTAATAAAATTGTAAGAATGATGGGAATACTTAATGGCACTACTAATTACATTCTAACTAAGATGACAAAAGAGAGAATTGAATTTGATGCAGCATTAAAACAAGCACAAGAACTAGGCTTTGCCGAGGTGGATCCTACTGCTGATGTAGATGGGTTCGATGCCTCTTATAAATTGGCTATCCTTTCAAAGGATGCTTTCGGGGTGATTCCAGAGCCTGAAGAGATTTTGAAACAGGGTATCAGAAATATTTCGATTGAGGATATTAAATATGGAAATGAACTCGGTTATAATATAAAACTGTTGGCTATTGCAGAGAGAAGCAATGAACATGTAGAATTAAGTGTAGAACCGACTTTAATACCGGTAGATCATCCTATTGCATCAGTCAACAATGAATATAATGCTTTATTTATTGAAGGAAATTCAATAGGTGATGTCATGTTGCTTGGAAAAGGTGCAGGAGCTATGCCTACGGGAAGTGCAGTGCTTTCAGATGTAATAGATGTCATCAAGAAAAACAAAGACTATATGGGTAAAAAGAACGCTAAAAATATTATTGTCAAAAATATTGGATTAAGTGCTTATTATGTTAGAATGGAAGTATTGGATATGCCGGGAGTATTGGGGAAAGTAGCGGTTGCATTCGGTGATTTTGGAATTAGTCTTGACTCTGTAGTTCAAAGAGCTAGAGGTGGACGATTTGCACCGCTGATTTTCATCACCCATGAAATTGAGAGAATGAAATTAAATGATGCATTAAAGACGATTGAGAATAAAGATTATGTGACTGAGATTCAATCGATAATTAAAGTTGTTAAGTAAGGTGGGGGATTTTGTTGAGATATTTTAGTACTAGGAATTCTTCAAAGAAAGTGAGTTCTATTGAAGCGATTTTAAAAGGACTTGCAGATGACGGTGGTTTATATGTGCCGGAGTCAATACCGAAAATCGATATTGGTTTATTAGAAGGGAAGAATTATAAAGAAATTGCATTGGAAATATTTAGAATCTATCTAACTGATTTCACCGAGGCTCAGTTAAAAGAAATGATCGATTTGGCATATTCGGATCAGTTTGATATTGAGAATTTGGTGAGAGTGAAAAAAGTAGGTAGACAATCTATACTTGAATTGTTTCACGGACCAACTTTGGCGTTTAAAGATATGGCTTTATCTATCCTGCCGTATTTTATGACAGAGGCAAAAAAGATAAAGAATATTAATGAAAAAACCATTATTTTGACTGCAACTTCAGGAGATACTGGTAAAGCTGCTCTTGAAGGATTTAAAGATGTGCCTGGGATAGAAATCATCGTATTTTATCCAAATGAAGGTGTCAGCGATGTTCAAAAACTGCAGATGTTGACTACTGAGGGGAACAATACCCATGTGGTGGCTATAAACGGCAATTTCGACGATGCTCAAAGGTCGGTTAAAGAGGCTTTTTCCAACTTGAAACTCAGAGAATTGTTGAAAGAAGATGGATTTGTATTTTCTTCAGCTAATTCAATAAATATAGGCAGGTTGATTCCTCAAATAGTTTATTATTTTTACGCGTATTTGGAAATGATTAAACAAGGAAGTATTTATAAGGGAGATTCCATTAAAATATCAGTACCTACTGGTAACTATGGGAATATTTTAGCTGCATATTATGCAAAAGAAATGGGGCTTCCTGTTGAAAAATTAATATGTGCATCAAATGAAAACAATATCCTGACCGATTTTATCAAT
>JAYENG010000297.1:0-5773 GCA_034721975.1 Bacillota bacterium | reverse complement strand
TTGTTCTTTAAATTCTTCTGTGAATACTCTTCGTTCTCTCTTAGTTGACATTTTCATTCTCCTTTGGTTTATAGATTCTATTCTACCTGACCTTAAGGAATCTGTCTAACTTAGTGTAACCTATCCATGGTATATTAGGACATTATCATAAATGAATCATATTTTTTTGATCTGCAGAAGAATACTTATTGTGTTTTTTTGATTTACATGCTATAATTTTAAAAAAATATCAGTGCCAAGTGAAGATTGTGGAAGAAGTAATTCGACCGTTGTTGGATGGGACTCTGGAGAGACTCTTTAAATAGAGCACCGAAGGGGAAAGCACAGGATGTGTGAAACTCTCAGGTAAAAAGGACAGAGATTGAAAAATGATTTATTAATATGAATCATCAATTATTTGTGAATTCCAGAGACTAGTTATTAGTCTTTTTTGTTTTTTTGAAAAACTTTGGAGGTGTATTTATGAAAGGAATTGTTAGCGTTATCGGGAAAGACAGATTGGGGATTATTGCGGATGTTTCAACGACTTTAACTAAGCAATCGGTTAATATTGTAGATTTATCACAGACTATTTTGGATGAATATTTCACAATGGTCATGCTTGTCGATTTAGAAACTATGGAATGTAGTTTTAAAGAATTAAGTGATGAATTGGAGAAATGTGGTCAAAGGTTAGGGCTTTCTGTAAAGATTCAACATCAATCAATTTTTGATGCGATGCATAATCTGGAATATGGAGGTTTCAACAGATGACAAATTTACAGTCGGTTTTAGAGACAATTCGCATGATTGAGAAAGAAAACCTTGATATTCGTACAATAACTATGGGGATATCGCTTATAGATTGTATAGATTCAGATGGCGAAAAAGCAAGAAAAAAGATATATGATAAGATTACCAGGTTGGCTAAGGATCTCGTAAAAGTCGGACAGGATTTGGAACAGGAATTGGGAATACCTATAATAAATAAAAGAATTTCTGTTACACCTATAAGTTTGATTGCTGCTGCTACATCTGAGGAAGACTATACAGCGTTTGCACAGACACTTGATAGAGCGGCAATGGATGTCGGAGTGAATTTCATAGGGGGATTTTCTGCACTGGTTGAAAAAGGATATGCGAAGGGAGATAGAATACTGATTCAATCTCTTCCGAATGCACTAGCATCGACAGAGCGTGTATGTGCATCGGTCAACGTAGGTACGTCAAAAGTCGGTATCAATATGGACGCAGTTAGAGATCTAGGTCATATTGTGAAAGAAATTGCTGAACGTACAAAAGACAATTGCAGCATCGGATGTGCGAAATTAGTTGTATTTGCCAATTCAGTTGAAGATAATCCTTTTATGGCTGGAGCATACCATGGAGTCGGCGAGCCAGATGCGGTCATAAACGTAGGAGTCAGCGGTCCGGGAGTTGTCAAGGCCGCACTGGAAAAAGTCGAAGGAGAATCATTTGACGTTGTTGCAGAAACAATTAAAAGAACTGCATTTAAAATCACTAGAGTTGGACAGCTCGTTGGAGAGGAAGTCAGCAAGCGTTTGGGAATTCCATTTGGCATTATGGACTTATCATTGGCGCCCACTCCTGAAATAGGAGATAGTGTGGCTAGAATTCTAGAGGAAATCGGTCTTGAAGCATGTGGAACACACGGAACCACAGCAGCACTTGCAATGCTGAACGATGCAGTAAAAAAAGGTGGAATCATGGCATCTAATCATGTTGGCGGGTTAAGTGGAGCGTTTATACCTGTAAGTGAAGATGAGGGAATGATTGCTGCTGTCAATAGCGGAGCTTTGACATTCGACAAATTGGAGGCGATGACTTGTGTATGTTCAGTCGGTCTCGATATGATCGCAATTCCGGGGAATACACCTGCTGCCACAATATCGGCCATTATTGCCGATGAAGCGGCTATAGGAGTAATCAACAATAAAACGACAGCTGTCAGAATTATTCCTGCCATTGGTAAAGATGTCGGCGACACTCTAAATTTCGGTGGTCTTTTAGGATATGCACCGATAATGCCTGTTCATAAATTCAGCAGTGAAAAAATGATCGCCAGGGGAGGGAGAATTCCTGCGCCGGTTCATAGCTTCAAAAATTAAAGAATAGTTTCTTGGTTTATGGTATAGTATACAGATAAAATGAAAATATATTATATCGGGAGAAGAATATATGAACGGAATTTGTAAAATATGCGGCAGTGAAACAAGAGAATTTTATGATGAAATATTTGACACGAAATTCTACCACTGCTCTAATTGTGAATTCATCTCTAAAGATGAGAATTCAATAATTTCTGAAAAGGATGAGTTGAAGATATATAAGTATCATAATAATTCCATTGAAGATCAACATTTTGTAGATTATTTTAAAAGATTCTTGGATTCAGCAGTAATGAAGAATGTCAGTTCCGGTAAAAAAGGTTTAGATTTCGGGAGTGGTCCATCATCGGTGCTATCCATGATACTCGAGAGAGATTACGGTTATGAAATGGATATCTATGATATGTTTTTTTCGCCTGAGAAAACTTATATCGATAAAAAATACGATTTGATTACTTGCACTGAAGTGATTGAACATTTAAAGAATCCGATGGAATATTTTTTATTGTTTAAAGAACTCCTTAAAGATGATGGTACTTTGGGAATAATGACATTGTTTCACGCAAATAGCGATGAAAAATTTTGTGATTGGCATTATAGGAGAGATAGAAGTCATATTTCGTTTTTTACAGCAAAAACAATGAAAGTGATAAGCGAAAAAATCGGATTGGAATTGGTGTTCACTGATAATAATAGATATTCTGTATTTAGATAAATTAATCAATTTGCTCAATTGGGTTGAAAACCTCGATTGAGTTTTTTTCTTTTTGGTAATCATAATAAGATTCACTTCATATTTTCAACCTTATTACTTGCCGTATCGGAATAAATCATATTAAATTAATAGGTGATGCATTAATTAATATAATTATTTTTTTTTATAAAAAAAACTCTATACTTCAATTGATTCTCTGCTATAATCTGAAGATAGTAGTATTAATAAAGGAGGCAGAAAATTAATAATGTTTAATAAAAAAATCAGTATTAAGGCGAAATTTATATTTTTAATGGTTGCGATGCTTGTAATAGTAATAACAACAATGGGAGTTATGACTTATAAGGAATCGACAAAAGTTGTACTTAGCGAAAAACAAGAAGATACTCTTCTGATTACAAAACAAGTTGGGAAAACTTTAGAGAATTTTTTTAGAATTTATGAAATAAGTATAGATCAATTCGCTAAAAAATCCAGTATGTCGGGATATTCGGATGAGCAAAAAAAGATCGATGGATTAATTAATAGTTTTGAAAAATATATCGAGGAGTATACTTCAGTATCAAATATTTACTTTGGTACAACAAACAAGGATTTTCATATTTATCCTTATGTTGAATTAGAAGACTTTGATCCTACAATTAGACCGTGGTATATTGGAGCCGTTGAAGCAAAAGGAGATATCATCTGGACGGATCCATATATTGATGCCGTAACTGGTGAATTAATTATATCTTCAGCTAAAGCAATTTATAATAATGATGATAAATTAATGGGTGTTTTAAGTATTGACTTGTATTTGACGGAATTATCTGAAATGATTAATGAAATCAATATCGGAGATACTGGATACATAACTTTGATGGATGGCGACAATAATGTAATTGCGCATAGAAAAAAAGAACTGCTAGGTGAAATTCTACCGGTTGAAATTTTGCTGGAAGAAATTTCAAATAACAACGAAGGAATAGTGAATTATGAGTTCGAAGAAAATGATGTGATGGTTGATAAATTTGCTGTTTATTCAACCATAGATAAATTGGATTGGACTATAATGGGAGTTTTGAACACAGACGAAATTCAAGCTGCATCTAAAGGGATTATGGATAAGACGATTATATTTGGATTGATTTCACTATTAATTGCAATCATTGTTTCATATCTGTTCAGCAATAGAATAGTCAGACCTCTTAAGAAATTAAATGAAGTTTCCAAAGAATTGATTATTGGAAATACAGATGTAGAAATTGACATTAAATCCAATGATGAAGTAGAAGAATTAGGTAATGTGTTTGTTGAAATTATCAGTGAAATGAAAAAACAAGCTGAGATAGTTGAGAACATTTCAAATGGTAATATTGATGTAGATGTTGAAATCCGTTCTGAAAAAGATCTGCTTAATAAAAGTTTAAGCAAGATGGTCGGAAATATCGACGAAACGAATACAATAGTCAATAAAATCGTAGATGATTCGAGAAGTGGTAGATTAAGGAACGATGTTGATACTTCTAATCTAGATGGAGCTTGGAAAGAAATAGCCGATCAGATAAATGAACTTACGAATGTATTTGTTCATGTATTCGATTCACTTCCAATAACTGTAGCTGCATTCGATAAAGAGTATAATATTCAGTTTGTGAATAAAACTGGAGAAGAACTTTTAGGAAAAGATACAAATCAATTAAGTGGAACAAAATGTTTTGATAGTTTTAAAACTGAGCATTGCAACACTGAAAAATGTGCATGTAGCAGAGCGATGGCGGAAAAAATTACGATTCAAGAAGAGACGATTTCAAATGCTAAAGATACGCCGATGGATATTAATTACGCTGGTATTCATCTTGAAGACAAAGAAGGAAATATTGTTGGAGCATTTGAAATTATTATGGATCAAACTGAGATTAAAACTGCTCAAAGAAAAGCTGAAAAACAGGCGGAATTCCAAAATAACGAAGTATCGAAACTGCTCAATAATTTAGATCAGTTATCAAAAGGTAATCTAAATATTCATGGAGAAACTTCTGAAGGTGATATGGATACCAAGATTATTGAATTGACTTATCAGTCAATAAATGAAAATTTGAACAATACAGTTGCTACGATTAAATCGTATATCGATGAAATTGCAGATGTTCTTGGTGAAGTTGCTAAAAGAGATATGACCGGAGGCATTGAAAGAGAATATTCTGGAGATTTTGAAGGGCTTAAAAATCCAATCAACAATATTGTTAAACAATTGAATGAAGTACTATATGAGATTAATGTATCTGTAGAGCAGGTCGAGATCGGGACTGTTCAAGTGGCTGAATCCAGTCAAAATCTATCACAGGGTGCAGCGGAGCAGGCAAGTTCTGTAGAGCAGATAAGTGCGACTGTTACAGAGATTGCAGAGCAAACTAAAGAAAATGCTAAAAATGCTTCTGAGGCGAGTATAATTTCAAACACTGCTAAAAACGATGCGTTGAATGGCGATAGACAAATGCAGTTTATGTTGGAGGCGATGGGTGATATCAAAGAATCGTCAGACAATATCGGGAAAATAATAAAAGTGATTGATGAGATTGCTTTCCAAACGAACATTTTAGCGCTTAATGCAGCGGTTGAAGCCGCAAGAGCGGGAGAACATGGAAAAGGTTTTGCCGTGGTCGCAGAAGAAGTGAGAAATCTAGCCGGCAGAAGTGCGAAAGCGGCAAAAGAAACTTCAGAAATGATCGACTTGTCAATCAGAAAAGTAGAAGAAGGATATGAAATGGCAAATGATACAGCGTCTGCTCTTAAAAAAATTGTAGAAGGCGTAGAGACCGCTGAAAACATTGTGGAAGTGATAGCTGAAGCATCTAATCAGCAGGCATCTGCCATAGCTGAAATAGACAGCGGAGTAGGGCAGATTTCACAAGTCACTCAAGTGAATACGGCGACTGCAGAAGAAAGCGCATCGGCAAGTGAGGAA
>JAYENG010000296.1:0-5780 GCA_034721975.1 Bacillota bacterium | reverse complement strand
AGTTGGTTTTCCACCCAGCGCAATGACTCGATGTCCTATTAAAAGCGCTTCCTGTATATCGTGAGTGACAAAAACTATAGTTTTGTTTTCTTGTTGCCACAGTTTTCTCGTCAATGCAATCATCTTGTGACGCAGTGGAGCATCCAGACCTTTAAAAGGTTCGTCCATTAAAAGAAGATTGCTCGGGAAAGCAAATGATCTTGCTAAAGATAAACGTTGCATCATACCGCCACTGAGCTGGCTAGGGAAGTAGTCTTTATAATCAGAGAGCTCGACAGAATCCAGCCAATAATCTACATGACTATCTATTAAAGCTTCATTCATTTTGTTTTTAAGTACAAATTTTAAATTATCTTTTGCATTTCTCCAAGGAAGCAATCTCGGTTCTTGAAAAGCATAGCTGATAAGACTTTCTTCAATAAATGTTATTTCCCCGTTGTCTTGATGTGTCAATCCAGAAAGAATATTCAATATAGTAGATTTTCCACAACCTGAAGGTCCTACAATACAAGTGATTTTATTTCTTGGAATTTTTAAACTGAAGTTCTCCAAAATTTTCGAATCGCCGTAGAATTTATCTATATGAAGCATTTCAATATCATTTTTCATTAAATTTCCACCTTTCAAAATGCGCTTTAACTCTAGATAGAACACCTTGGAAAAAGAGACCTATTATAATTATATAAACCGTTAAAGCTAAAATGTGATCGGTCGAGAAAGAAGTTTTCGCATAAGACATCCTTGCTCCAAGACCTGTCTGAACAGTCAAAAGTTCAGCCATGACAACAGTTTTCCATGTGATGCCGAGTGCTATCTTCATACCAGAAAAAATGTATGGCGCAATTGAAGGAAGATAGATATTTCTAATTATCTGAGTTCCTTTGATTTTATAGACTTTGGCCATTTCCAAAAGAGAAGGGTCGATATTTTCTAAACCTTCTAGAGTGTTGATTGCAATTGTCGGCATTATCGTAATAGATATAATAAATATGACAATCTGAGAATTAAGCGGGAACCAAATCATCGCTATCAAAATCCACGAAATTCTTGGAATGATTTGCAAAGTCAATAAATATGGATATAAAATATTTTTCAGCAATGAAGTGTGATTGATTGAAAAAGCAATCAATATGCCTAACACGACTGAAATGGCATAACCCATCAACCCTCTTAAGAGGGTGATGGATAAATCGGCATAGAATTCTGGGTTTCCCAAATACATTATCATGTTCTTTATTACCAAGTAAGGACTTGGGACGATGACAGGAGGATAAATCCATGAAGCTATTTGCCATATTATTAAAAATGTAATGCTTGATAGAAATAAAGTTTTTTTATTGAGTTGTTTGAGCAATTTGATCTTCCCCTATAATTTAATAAAAATCGGAACCAGGTAATTTTTTACCTACCATTTCAGGATTGAATTCGAGCCATTGTGAAAAGTATGCATCAAGCTCATTTTTTATATTTTTTTCTTCGACCATTTCGAGATTCATGTTTATAATGGATTTTTCAAGAATCTTGGCATTTAATCCTTCAAGATATTTTGCACCTAATATAGCGGCTTCTTTTGGGTTATCGTTAGCCCATTTTATAGCTTCATCATATTTCGAGTTGAATAAGGCATACATATCTTGGTTATCCTTTAAATAATCATTTCTGGCGATAACACCCGATAAGGGAATTCTGCTGCCAAAAATCCTTTCCCATTCATGATCTAAGTTGTAAACAATTTTGATATCAGGATTAGATGCTAAGATTTTACTTACAAAAGGTTCTCTTGTTGAAAAAACTTCAATATCTTTCAAATCATTAAGAACCAATTGTGTCAATTCCTTAAGATTGATAAATTTATAAGAAATATCAGTGTTAGGATCAATAGTTGAATTTAAAAGAAGTTGGTTTAGAGTAAATGAAACAGGTCCGCCTTTTACAGAGGTCCAGACTTCCTTTCCAACTAAATCAGTGTAATCATTTATAGCTTCATTTCGTGAAAGAAGGAAAAAAGTAGCGCCATAAGTCGCATTTAAAAGCTTGACATCAAGCTCTTTATTGTACATATTGGCAGCTTCTTGAGACGATAACATAGCCATGTCGATTTCATCTTTTAAAATTTTTGCAGTTGCTTCATCTCTTGTTTTGTGGATATTGACCTGGAAATCTATATCGTCACCAAGCGTATTTTCTTCTAGCATATAGAAGAAAGGGATACTGTTTGCAGCAAAAGAAGTTGAGATTCTCAAAGTCGTTGGAACGTTTTCTTCGGATTGATTGCTGCAACCTGTGAATATTAATAAAAACATTGATAGTACAATTAATAAAATTATGATTTTTTTCATAATAAGCCTCCTAAATAATAATGATTATCATTTCTATTATTATATTAGACTCAAATCAATGATTTGTCAAACAAAATTTAGTTAATATTTTTATTTGTTAAATATCTTCTTTTCCAAAGATTTTGCAGTCTTTGTAATTGCGATGCCACCTAATGCAGTTTCCTTCAATGTATTGGGTAGAGACTTTCCAACCTTCAGCATGGTTTCTACCATTTCATCAAATGGTACGATGCTCTCAACGCCTGCTAAAGCCATATCCGCGGATATCATGGCATTGGTTACGCCTGAAGCGTTTCTCTTCGCACAAGGCGATTCAACTAGTCCTGCGATAGGATCGCAAACCAAACCCATGACGTTTTTTAAAGCGATACTGGAGGCGTGTAGAGATGCCGTGGGTGATCCACCTTTAAGCTCGACCAAAGCAGCTGCCGCCATTGCTGCAGCTGTGCCGGTTTCAGCTTGACAACCACCTTCGGCTCCTGAAACAGTGGCATTTTTAGTTACAAGTTCACCGATGGCGGCAGATGTGAGTAAAGCCTTCAATGTTGAAAGCTCATCAGCACATACTTTTTCGCTGCCTGTGATAATTGCAGCTGGGATGATACCACTGGCACCAGCAGTAGGCGCAGCACAAATGAGTCCCATTGATGCATTGACTTCTGATGTTGAAAAAGCTCTTGCCATTGCAATATTGATTGTTTGACCGCAATATGTATCATCTTTGTCAGTGTAGTTTTTCATTTTTATTGCGTCACCGCCGATTATATGTCCTTTATATTTTTCAGGATGCAGTATAGATTCACTAGCAGAATTTATCATGACATCATAGATTTTTCTTGTTTTCTCAAGGATTTCTTCTTCAGTTGACTCGAAAACCTCCATTTCTTTTTTTATAAGAATATCTGAGATATTGCAATTGTATTTTTGGGTTAACTCAAGCAGTTCTTTTCCTGTATTAAACATCATATTTCAGCTCCTATATTGATTACTATGACCGATTTTACATCATCGATTGTCTTTAGTCTTTCGCTGACATTTTGAGGAATTGTTGAATCAGATTCTATGATGATAGAAGCTTCTTTATTTTTTTGCAGTCTACTTACATTCATAGTAGCTACATTGATATTATTATCAGCTAGAACTGTAGTGATTTCACTTATGATTCCTTTTCTGTCCATATGGTTGATGATGAGGGTTGGATATTCACCTGTGAAAGAAATTTTAAAAGAATCTATTTCGACAATTTGAATACTTCCGCCACCTGTTGAACTACCTATAATAGTATGTGTAGATCCATCTTTATTGTAAAAAATCAATTTAGCTGTATTAGGGTGATAATAACCTAGATCACCCTCGGTGATGTTAATGACCAATTCTTTTTCTGCAGCTATGGATATAGAATTCCTGATATTGATATCATCGGGTTTCATTCCAAGAATTCCTCCGATGATGGCCTTGTCTGTTCCATGACCTCTGTATGTCTGTGCAAAAGAACCATGGAGAATTATATCCACTTTATCAAAATCATTGTTGTTGACCATACTTGCAATCAACCCAAGTTTTGCAGCACCTGCAGTATGAGAGCTCGAAGGGCCGACCATAACTGGTCCTAAAACCTCGGTAAAACTTAAATTAGCCATGTGAATCGCTCCTTATAAGTACTTTTTCAATCTCTTTTTCCTGTTTCTAATCCTTGAGATTGTAACAATGGTACGCCATATAACAAAAGATATTAAAATATTTATGATTATATTTATATAATATTTATATTCGATTTGTCCGAGACCGTTCTTTTTTATCAAGTGATTTTGGAGAGTTATAAACAATGTTTTTTCAATAATATCTTCATCGGTTATCAAATCTGACCGACCTATCAATTGGTCTCCTACATGATACTCGATAGAACCCAATACTTGATCTTCTGAAATAGGAAGCGTTATGGGATTAGTATTGATGACTTCATCGATATTTTCAATATTGAAATCTTTTGGAATCAAGCCGGTTATAGTTTTATCAGAAAATAAATCCGCTGAATTTTTTGTTCCGTTTTCAATAGGTATTGAAGTGATTTTATTTCCCGAAAAAGTAAAACTGTGATATTTATAATTATCAAACCCATAATCCAAGAGAGCCCGTGAATCAGAATAAATATTATTGGGATCCGATTTAAAAACAACACTGATTAATCGAATGCCGTTTTTTTGTGCAGTGGAAACCAAATTGTTCTTCGAAACAGTTGTATATCCGGTTTTTATGCCATCCACAATATTATATTTAGCGGTGATGTATTTCCCTTTATAATATATCAAATCAGTGCTGTTCAAGAATTTGTTCGTTGTATGCATATATCTGGTTTCTTCTTGATATTCAGTCGGTTCGATTGAGTATGTCGACATTTTTACAATTTCTTGAAAAATCGGATTTTTATAAGCTTCTCTTGCGATAAGAGATAAATCATATGCAGTAGTGTAATGATTTTCATCATGGAGGCCATGAGGATTTATAAAGTTCGAGTTAAGAGCACCAATTTCTTTTGCTTTTTCATTCATTTCTTTGGAAAACGCTTCAATGCTGCCTGAGTGGTACACAGCTAAAGCTTCGGCACAATCATTTGCAGAAGCGACCAACATCGATTTAAGCAATTGTTCAACAGTCAATTCCTCGTTTTCAAAGATAAATATTTTGCTACCTTCAACAAACGGGCTGTTTGAATCTACGGTTACAATTTCATCTAGGTGGTGATTTTCTAAAATAATCAAAGCCGCAAGAATTTTGGTTGTGCTGGAAGGATAAAATTTTTCGTTTGAAATTTTTTCATAAAGAATTTGTCCCGTTGAATAATCGATTAAGATGCTGCTTTTTCCAACAATGTCCGGTGTTTCTTCGGCAAAAGAAATCATAGAATAATTGAGGATGAGCAATAAACTTAGTACAACTAAAAAGTATAATTTTTTCATCAGTTTCCTCCGAAATGTATTTTTTCATGCTCCATTATATCATATTTTGGTAATCCTTATATGAAGATATATAATAATCGCAAGAAAAAAAAGGAATTAAAAGGTATGTGTAGAAAAATATAGTGAGGTGACAAAATTATGAAAAAAAACATAATAATTTTTATTGCGATTTGTATTTCCCTTTTTTCTTATTTTATATTTGATTATTTGAAATTCGACGGAGAGATAGTCTTGGAATCTGAGATAAAATTACCGAGAGTGATCAAGGTGTATATTACAGGTGAAGTTTTAAATCCGGGAGTTTATGAACTCGATGAAAATTCCAGGTTGGAAGATTTAATCGAGATATCAGGTGGAGTGACTAGTGAAGCAAACATTGTAAACATCAATCTTGCCATGGTTATCAAAGACGGTGATAAGGTTGTCATACCTTATCACCGTCTTTGATAACCATGGCAAGATTGATGTTTACAATGTTTGCTTC
>JAYENG010000295.1:0-30316 GCA_034721975.1 Bacillota bacterium | reverse complement strand
TTGCATGTTTCATTTGTTTTGCATTTCACTACTTCAGTTTTCAAGGTTCTCTTTGCTTCTCGCCGCTCTTGGCGACTCAATAATAATAACACTTTCGTTTTCCTAAGTCAAGCATTATTTATATTTTTTATTGTTTATGTTTGAGACCCACATTCACGACTGCTTAAACAATCCAACGGGGCTGACAAAAATTAATACTAGCAACTATTCAATCAAATGTCAATATAAAATTTTATCTTTTTTAATTTAATAATGCGCTCTTCCAATTATCTCATTGATATCATCGATATTTTTTCTTTTCATATAATCAATAATCCCATCAACAATCTCTTGAGTTACCAACGGATTAATAAAGTTATAAGTACCCACGGCAACAGCACTAGCACCAGCCAGCATAAACTCTATTGCATCATCACTATTTACAATCCCACCCATTCCAAGAATCGGAATATCAACTGCACAATATGCATCATATACCTGTCTTACAGCTAATGGTTTAATAGCAGGGCCAGATAAACCACCTGATTTTCTTACTAATACCGGTTTTTGACTATCGATATCAATTTTCATGGCAGAAAAAGTATTTACTAAAGATATCGCCTCAGCACCTGCTTCCTCAACCGCCTTGGCAATCACTTTAATGTCGGTGACATTAGGTGTCAGTTTAACGATAATATGATGTCTCGTGTTTTTTTTAACTTTTTTTACCACATTATAAGCTATATCTGGGTCTGTTCCAAAAAGCATCCCACCATTTTTTACATTTGGGCAAGAAATATTCACCTCGATAGAATCAACATCTGCACCATTCAATCTATCAGCCATCATTGCATATTCTTCGATATCATCCCCATTGATATTCACAATTATTTTAGTATCATATTGTCTTAAAAAAGGAATTTCTTCTTTGATAAAATATTCTATCCCTGGATTTTGAAGACCGACACTATTAATTAGTCCATTCTTTGTTTCGATTATTCTAGGTGCAGGATTACCCAATTTTTCTTTTAAAGTAAGACCCTTGACAGATATCGCCCCTAAATTTGAAAGACTGAAAAATTCAGCAAATTCACGTCCGAATCCGAATGTACCAGATGCGACGGTAACCGGATTTTTAAGCTTTAAACCATTGAGATCAACAGAAAGATTATTCATCAAAAATCACCTCGCTTCCATAAAAAACAGGTCCATCTACACAAACCTTTTTATATGTATAATCAAATAGATCTTTTTTTATTTTTATTGCACATCCTAAACAAACCCCAATACCACATGCCATCTTTTCTTCCATAGACAATTGAACCGGCACATCTGTAAATGTTTCATATACTTTTTTAAGCATGATTCTAGGTCCGCAGGCATACACTCTTTGATAATCGCTTTCTAGTAAATTTTCAATGATGTAATCAGTTACAAAAGTATTAAGTTTTGTCTCGTCAATTTCATAATACTTAGTATTTTTAAAATCCACTTTTCCATAAGGATTTTCTCTAAAGCCGTTGACAACAATAATATTCTTATACTTTTCATCAACTAATTTTTGCACTAATCCTCTTAAGGGAGCAATCCCTATTCCTCCGCCTACAACAAGAATCGGTCTTTCCTTATCTAGATTTTCAATGTCGAATCCATTTCCTAACGGTCCAATTAAATCCAGTTCAGTTCCAATTATTTTCTCCTTCAACTGAGATGTTCCAATACCCTCTATTTTAATCAATAATTCAATTTCTTTATCACTTATTTTCTTACTGATGCTTATCGGTCTCCTCAATAAAGGGGTATCTAATTCCGAAACTCTGATATTCACAAATTGACCCGGTTTAAAAACAAATTCATTTTCGAATTTCAAAACCATTGAAAATACTTCTTCATTAATCATTTCAATTTTTTTTATCTCGCCTTTTCTCATTTCCATTATAGCCTCCACTGATTAATATCATCTCTCATTTCAACAGCTGCTTTTCTTGAAGATTTCGATACCGACAAACCGAATTTCTCATAGGAGTAAATAATCCCTCTCGATGAATTCACAACAGCACCTAAACCATTTGAGTCAAAGGCCCATTTAATGTCTTTAGCCTTTCCGCCCTGTGCCCCGTAACCGGGAATTAAAAAAACACTTTGTGACAACATCTCCCGAATTTCTTTAAGTTGTTTTGGGTAAGTGGCTCCAACAACCGCTCCAATGTTACTATAAATATAATCAGTTTCATAAAATTTGTTTTCTTTGATATTGTTGGCAACATATTTGTAAATTTCTTTATTGTTCGATTTTAAATCCTGTAATTGTCCAGATGTTTTATTCGAAGTCTTTACAAGAACAAACACACCTTTGTCATTCTCTTTTGCAAGATTGTAAAACGCATTATTATTATCATCGCCAAGATAAGGATTGATAGTTACACAATCCACTTCAAAATCGCTTCCTTTAGAAAAATAAGCTCTTGCATACGCTTCAGCAGTACTGCCTATATCTCCCCTTTTAACATCAGCAATCACATATAGTTTCTTTTCTTTAGCATATACAATCAAATCCTTAAAAGCTCTCATTCCATCTAGACCATATGATTCAAAATATGCAATTTGGAACTTCACAGCCGGCACCACATCATAGACACCATCTATTATTTCTTTCCCAAACGTCATAAGTTTTTCGTAAGAAGAATTGAAACCATTCTTAATATACTCTGGAAATCTATCGATAACTGGATCGATGCCTACAACTACTATAGAATTTTTTTCAACAACCTTTTCCATTAAAACCATCATACTCATTATTTTTCCCCCTCAAAAACAATTTCACCATTATATATAGTCATCATTACTTTTCCGTTAAGATGCATTCCTTCATAAGGCGTATTCTTTCCTTTTGAAATAAATTCACTCGACTTAACTTCATATTCTTTTCTTAAACTTATCAAAGTTAAATTTGCAAAATATTCTTCTTTAACAGTACCCTCTTTTTCTACATTAAATACCCTTGATGGATTATATGACATCAGTCTAAATAATTCTATCAGATTTATTTTTCTTGTTTTTACCAAGTAAGTATAGGCTACGCTAAAGGCGGTTTCAGCTCCGCTAAATCCATACGAAGCTTTGTCTATAGGCAATTCTTTACTTCCAAGTTCATGAGGTGCATGATCAGTTGCAATCATATCTATCGTCCCCTCTTGAATACCCTTGATTATTCTCTCCACATCCTCTTTAGTCTTTAGAGGTGGGTTTACTTTAGCCATAGCACCTTTTTCAATAACTATATCCTCGGTTAAACTCAAATGATGCGGCGTAACTTCACAAGTAATATTTAGCCCTCTCAGCTTTGCATTTCTTATAATATCGATGCTTTCTTTTGAACTGACATGGCAAATATGCAGATGTCCGCCAGTTTCTTCTAAAATATCAATATCCCTTTGAATCATATTGAACTCCGCTTCGTTAGGTATTCCATCCACATTATAATATTCGCTTACCTTGCCTCTATTTACAGCACCCACTTTGAAACAGCTCTTGTCTTCAGAATGAGTAATTAAAGGTTTTTGCATTTTTATGCTATTCAATAAAGTTTTATAGACATAATCAATACTATCCACTGGATTTCCATCATCAGAAAATCCAACAATATTTTCTTTAGACAATTTTTTTAAATCGACTATTTTTTCTCCACCAATTCCTTTAGTAACGCTGGCAACAGGAGTTACTTTTATTGTAGCGCTTTCATTTATTCTGCTGAACAAATCATTCAGATTTTCAATGCTGTCAGGGCTGGGGTTCGTATTGGGCATAGAAAAAACATGCGTAAATCCTCCCTTTGCACATGCCCTTGTACCCGAATATATTGTCTCCTTATACTCAAACCCCGGTTCTCTCAAATGCACATGCGCATCTATAAAACCAGGAGAGACATAAAAATCTTTTGCATCCACTACTTTAAAATCATCTTGAATACGAATGTTGCGATCAATCTTTTCAATGTATTTTCCGTCGATTAAAATATCCCTTATGATAAAACAGTTGTTTTGAAAATCTACCAACTTTCCACCTTTAATCAATAACTTCATTTTTCCTCCATCCAAAAATATCCCTTACAATATACTCTGTAAGGGATACACTTATCCTAATAACTTGATTTATCACCTTACAGATATCTCGTATCTGTTTAAAGGACTATTCATTTTCTACAAATTATCACACAATTAATACATTGTCAATTTTAATGTTTTTATTGCTCATTCCTATTAATTGTGTTACTATGATAAAAATTATATCAACCTTTAACTTGACCCTGTGAGGTCGGAAAGGCATAAATCAACAGTTCTATCTTTATGCCTAATAAGATAGTTTTTTTATGTCTTTTAATAAGATTCTGAGAAATCAAAGGAGGAAATTACATGAGTAAACATTTAATCGAACCAAATGACCTGTCAAACGAAGAAATATTAAAACTAATAGAAGTTGGAAAGGAAATTCAAGTCAATCCTAAAAACTACAACCAACTTTGCAGTGGTAAAATTTTAGCGTCGCTTTTCTTTGAACCAAGTACAAGAACAAAATTCAGCTTCGATGCAGCAATGATCAGATTAGGTGGACATATCATCGGTTTTGCCGATGCAAATACAAGTTCAGCAAAAAAAGGTGAAAGCTTAGCTGATACCATTCGCGTCATGAATTTCTACTCAGATATCATCGTAATGCGTCATCCAAAAGAAGGTGCGCCAAAACTTGCATCGGAATATTCAAACGTTCCAATCATCAACGCTGGCGACGGCGGTCATAATCATCCCACTCAAACCCTGACAGACTTGCTCACTATTTCAAAATATAAAGATACATTAGAAAACCACACCATCGCATTAGTCGGCGATCTAAAATACGGCCGTACTGTTCACTCACTTATTAAAACCCTTGCAAAATTCAATTCAAAAAAATTCATCTTGGTTTCACCGGGCGAATTAAAACTTCCTTCATTTATCATAGATTATCTAAAATTGAATTATCCGGAAATTGAAATTGCAGAGGCCAGATATTTAGAAGATGTAATAGAAGAAGTTGATATCATCTATATGACTAGGATTCAAAAGGAACGTTTTTTTAACGAAGGCGACTATATAAAGCTTAAAAACTCATTTCTCTTAAATAAGGAAAAAATGAAAAAAGCAAAAAAAGACGCCATCGTAATGCACCCTCTTCCAAGGGTGAATGAAATTTCTTACGAAATAGACGACGATCCTAGATGCGTATATTTCGATCAATCTAATCAAGGAGTATTTATCAGAATGGCTTTAATAACTAAAATGCTGGAGGTGGGCGATTATGCGTCTTGTTAATAGTATTGAAAATGGTATAGTGATAGATCATATTACCGCAGGTAAAGGAATGATCGTTTATAATGAATTGAAACTTAAAGATGTGTTCAACACTACAGTGCTTCTTATGAACATCCCAAGCAAACATCTCAACAAAAAAGATATAATCAAAATCGAAGGTGATTTTAAACTAGATTCCAAGGTGCTCGGTCTAATCGATACAAACATCATTGTAAACTATATAGAAGACAATAAAGTTGTCAAAAAAGAACATGTCGCAGTGCCAAATGAAGTAAGCGACATTATCAAATGCGATAATCCTAGATGCATCAGTCATTCAGACGATTATGCAAAACCGATTTTTACACTGGTAAAGCAAAACGGCGAACTTGAATATCAATGCAGCTATTGTGAAGAAATAACTAAAATCAAATTTAAATAAAATCATAAAAAAACTCTTCCAATTAAGGAAGAGTTTTTAATATCTTTATTTAACCAAGTTAAATGACTCCAATTCCGTTCAAGAATACAATCGCAATTGCTATAGGAGCTACTACTTTAGCAAGAACTAAGAACATTCCAATCCAACCGATTTTAACAGTTCCATTATTAGAAACTTCTTCTTCAAGATCTTTTCTAACCATTTTCCAACCAACAAATAACGAGATGAATAATCCACCAAGTGGTAACAAGTAATTAGCAGATAGCATATCCAACCAGTCGAATAATCCCAGAGAACCGAATCCTGGTAATGGAATAGTAAGACCGCTAAGAACAGGTGTATAAGATAATCCAGCCAATACTCCAACAAATGTTATCGCAACAGTTGCAACAACAGTAGCTTTCTTTCTGCTCATATTTGCTTCTTCAGAAAGATACGCAACAACAACCTCTAGGATTGAAATAGCTGAAGTAAGCGCCGCAATAGCAAGTAATGAGAAGAACAGTATTCCCCAAATCATTCCGCCTGCCATTTGATTAAATACATTTGGTAATGTAATGAAAACTAGTCCTGGTCCAGCAGACGGCTCAACACCGAATGCAAATACAGCTGGGAAAATTGCAAGACCTGCAGCTAACGCAATAACTGTATCAGCTATAGTTACTTGAAGTGTAGTTTCTCCTAAATTTTCTTTTTTGCCGATGTAAGAACCATAAGTAATCATAGTACCCATACCAAGTGATAACGAGAAGAACGCATGTCCCAATGCAACTAGGACCGCTTCAGCAGTTAGTGCAGAAAAATCTGGACTAAATAAGAAGCTGACGCCAGCTCCCGCTCCCGGAAGGGTTACGGCTCTAATATCAAGTATAACAATAATTACAAGTAATAAAGGCATTAAAATCTTTGCATATTTTTCAATACCATCTTTAACTCCGCCTATTACAACTGCGCCAGTAACGGCCATAAATAACAATTGCCATCCTACTGTAGCAACTGGTGAAGAAATCAATGCTCCGAATAACCCGCCAATAGCATCAGGCTCCATTCCAACATAAGCACCTGTAATTGCTTTAACAACATAATCAAGTGTCCAACCGGCAACTACGCCGTAGAAAGACAAGATAGTAAACGCAGCTGCAAATCCCATCCAACCAGTTAAGAACCAAGGAGTCCCTGGAGCTAATTTCTTGAATGACCCAATAGCGTTTGCTTGTGCTCGTCTACCAATTGTAAATTCTGAAAGCATAACTGGTAAACCTATCAATGCAATACAAACTAAATAAACTAAAATAAATGCAGCACCACCGTAAATACCAGTAATATAAGGAAATTTCCATATATTACCTAAACCGATAGCAGAACCAGCAGCTGCAGCAATAATACCCAACTTGCTCGAAAAACCATCTCTTTGAACATTGTTATTGTCCATGTAAAATATCCCCCTTTTAAATATATTTAAACAACTTAAAGTTGTTTAATGCTTATTGAGTTTTTTGAATTTTCTTATAACATACTGAAATTTTAGCACATTTTTTAAGTTTTCGCAACATTTAAATGCTTTTCAATTATTATTTCTGCAATTTTATACCCATCAACTGCCGCAGAAGTTATCCCTCCAGCATAACCGGCGCCTTCTCCCGCCGGATACAAACCATTTATTTCGGTGGATTCACAAGTACTTGAATTTCTTAAAATCCTAACAGGAGATGAACTCCTCGTCTCTACACCTGTCAATATGGCATCATCCTCTGCAAAGCCTCTTATTTTATTATTGAAATACGGAAAAGCTTCATGAAGCGCTTCTGTTATAAATGAAGGATAGATACTATTAAGGTCTTCTAAAGCAAATCCCGGTTTATAACTCGGGTAAATATTTCCGATATTATTATCAATCTTCTCTTTACTTAAAAAACTCTTCATAGTTTGAATCGGAGCTCTATAATCTCCTCCACCGAGATTAAAGGCTTTTTCCTCAATTGTTCTTTGAAAATCCATTCCTCTTAAAACATGCTCTCCATCAAAATCTTCTGGATTCACATTTACTATGATAGCGCTGTTGGCATTTTCCCTATTACGTTTGTACTCGCTCATTCCATTGACTACCAATCTGTTCTTTTCTGATGAAGCTCCAACTACTTGGCCGCCCGGGCACATACAGAATGAATAAACACTTCTTCCGTTGCTGGCTTTATATGTGAGTTTATATTCAGCCGCCCCCAAATAAGTAGCGATTTCAACATCTCCATATTGAGCTTTATCGATATCAACCTGTTTGTGTTCAATTCTAAATCCGACAGCGAATGGCTTTGGTTCCATGGGTATGTTTTTTTTGGCCAACATTTCAAAAGTATCTCTTGAACTATTGCCTATACCTAAAACGACCACATCACTATTATATTTTTTACTATTATTAACAACTACGCCTTTAACCTGATCATCTTCTATTATCAAATCTGTAACCTTGGAATTGAAGTTAAAAGTTCCACCAAATTCGACAATTTTTTTCCTCATATTTATCATGATTTTTTTTAAATTATCAGTACCCAGGTGCGGTTTGTTTTTATATAGAATTTCAGATGGCGCTCCATTATCGACAAATATTTCTAATATTTTATCAATCCTGTTATCCTTGATCCTGGTTGTCAATTTGCCATCCGAAAAAGTACCTGCTCCACCTTCGCCGAATTGAACATTTGATTCAATATTCAATATCCCTTTTTCCCAAAATTCCCTTACCGTTTTAGTTCTATCTTCTATTTTTTCTCCTCTTTCAAAAATTATAGGATTGTAACCCATTTCAGCTAAAAGATAAGCAGCGAAAATCCCGCCGGGACCACTGCCGATTACAATTGGACTATTCGCTAGCGGAACACCATATATATTCTCAGGATAGTGATATGTCTTATCTTTATCAACTTTTAAACGAGAGAATTTCTTTTCGCTTTTCAGTCTTACCTTTACTGTAAAAACCTTTTTAATCTGATTTTTCTTTCTCGCATCGATAGACATTTTCTCAATCTGATATTCAATTATATCTTCATTCTTTATTCTTAAAGTTTTTGCAATTAAAAATAAAATCTTGTTGTCATCCACATTGTATGGAAGTTTTAAATTAGTTAAACGTAAAATTCAATCACCTTATCAATAATTTTTCTTCAATGCCTTTACAATTGCAGGTATCAATAAAAGCTGAATGACTATTCCAGGAATTCCCGTAATAACCGCTCCCTTTAAATACACCATATAATTCATCTTTAAACCAAATAGATTTTGAAGTGCATAAACTGTTCCTCCTGCCGTTAATCTTCCCAAAATCATTCCTAAAATAAGCGAATAATATATATCAAAATTTTTACTGAGTATGGCTATCGACAATCCATATATCATGAGTTCGAATGCCATGATAATAGCAATTGGATACATTATAGGCATGCCTGAAATCAAACTGTTTATTATCGGACTGATAAAACCTAAAAATCCCGCAAAAAAAGGGCTCAAAAAAAACCCCCCGATTATCACCGGTATATGCATCGGTAAGAACATTGGACCACTTATTCCCGATATATGAAACATATAAGGTATAACAACTGAAAATGCCAATAACACACTGCCTAATACAATATTTTTTGTCTGTTTTCTCACATCAAATTCTCCTTTATGCAAACCAAATATTCAATTCTCTGTTTGCATCTATGATATTAGCAGAACCATGAACAGCATTCTGTTGAATCGTTGCACCATAAAGATTTCTGATGGTGCCTTTTTTAGCTTTTACAGAGTCCGTTGCTCCGTTGATTTCTCTCACCTTATCAACGGCATCTTCCCCCACGATTTCCATAACTACGATTTTCCCGCTAAGTATAAACTCTATCAAACTTGGGTAAAACGATTTGTCGATATGTTCTTTATAATGATTTTTTAGAAGCTCTTCATTTGCATGCATCATCTTCATTTTTTCAATGCTTAACCCATTATTTTCATATACAGAAACAATGTCCCCAATATGCTTAGCATTTACTGCGTCCGGTTTAATAATCACTAAAGTTCTTTCCATCAAATCACTCCTGTGGATTTCAAAAAGTCTCTTACTTTAATTTCTAATTCCTTATAATCATCTGTAGTCATCGCTCTGGTTTCAACAGGGCACATCCCAGTTTTTTCGCGATTTTTTATATATTCAGTCCATTTGTCATAAGAGTAACCGATTTCATGACTTTGTATATATTTCACAGCCTTTTCAGACATCACCTGTCCATGAATAGATATGATACCACTTTCGACAGCAATCATGGCAGCAGCTTTTCCCACTATTCTATCAGCAAGAGATGCGCCTCTTGAATCGATCTTGAGAATTTCTTTCGCTTCAAAGAGTGGAAATATCCCCCTTTCCTTGCTAGTATAAATAATTTCACCGTTTTTTATAATGACACATGCATACTCACCATTCTTTATTAAATCCTTCGCTAAATCAAAATCACTCATTCTATCACTCCACCATTTAAGTATACCAGATTCACCTAGAAAACTATAGGTATGTCGGCCCCACAATTTTCACATTTGCCATTGATGATATAACTCTCATAATAAGGGTCTCTTCTTAAAACCAAATGATGACATTCGGGGCAATATGTGTTTCTATCGACATATGCGACATTGCCGATATAGACATAATCAAGCACATCTTTTGCAACATCGGCATAATACTTGATCAGACTGGCGTTTGTAGCGCTGGCTGTAAACTTATACGCTGGGTAATATCTTGAAATATGAAACGGAATTGTTTTATCAATGGCGGCAATCCAGTTAATCATCTTTTTAAATTCTTTGATATTGTCATTGAATCCCTGAATCAATAAATGAGTGATTTCTAAATGCACATTATTATCGTAAAGAATTTCTATTGTTCTTAATACGTCATTCAATCTCCCTCTAGTGATTTTTTCATAAAATTCATTGTTGAACGCTTTAAGATCTATATTTGCCGCATCTAATAGAGGTGATATTTCATTCAAAGGTTCTTTATTGATAAATCCATTCGATACTAAAATATTGTCTAAATTATTATCCTTTGCCTCTATGGCAACATCCCGCATGAATTCATAAAATATTATCGGTTCATTATAAGTATAAGCAATACCGATATTCGGCCTAAGAGCCATCGCTTTTTCTACAATTTGTTTTGGCGTTCTATGAACTAGATCGTATTCTTTCCCCATGGATATAGTATGGTTTTGACAAAACCCACATCTGAAATTACATCCAAAAGAGCCTATGGATAATATCAAAGACCCCGGTCTATAATGATAAAGAGGTTTCTTTTCAATAGGATCAAGATGAATAGCGGTTATTTGCCCGTAATTGATAGAAAACAACTTGCCGTCAATATTTTGTATCGCTCGGCAAAATCCTTTTCTCCCATTTTTGATAATGCAATTGTGAGGACAAAGCGTGCATTGCATGACTCCATTCCCGATTTCTTTATAATATCTTGATTCTTTCATCTTGTTCCCATCTTTCTTTTACTAATGCCTGGTAATAGTGAATTTTTCAATTGTATAATTTTCTCTCACGTCTATTCCGGCTTTATTCAAAGCAATTTTAAGTTGCTTTTCAACAGTATCAATACCTTTTAAATTAGGTAACAATAATCCTCTTTTATAATCACTGGTTACAATGACACCATATGTCAGCGGATCAAGTTCACTCTTGTCCTGGACGCCTTTCGGGGTATTTAAAACATCCACAGTAATAATAAGATCATTTAATTCATAAGCTTCTATTGCGGAAAATCTCGGATCTCTTGTTGCAGCACTAATTGCATTCTCCACTATTTCCTCGCCAATGCAATGCCTCGTCGGTAAAAATGTACCTATGCACCCTCTTAATCCTCCAGAATCCTTTATAGAAACAAATACACCTTTTTTGATGGACTTCAAATCATCTATCTTATAATACTCAGATTCTTTGAAGTTCAACCGTTCTTTAGATTTAACAAATAGATTGATTGTATCCCTCGCAAGTTTAACGAATCCATCTTCTTTATCCATGGCTTCTTTCACATATTCCATTCTCGTTTTTTCAATATCCTCAACCAACGATTCATCGTCAGGCCTTAAATTTTCAAACGAAACCACTCCATATCCGACACCGAAAGGACCTTCATAGCTTAATTTTTCTACATCGTAATCATAAGAATCCAAAGTTCCCAGCAAAATATCTATAGATCTCTTTCCACATTCTCCAGCTTCTTCACAAAATTCCGGATCCATCGCTATAATTTCAGTGTTTCTTTTATTAACAAGCAATTCGAGTATTTTTTCATCAAATATTTCACCTGCAGGGTTATAATCATATGGTCCAGAATCTTTAAGACGATGCGATAAGTCCCCACTGGCAATTACAACAACATCTCTTTCAATCTCCTCAACAGCGTCAGACAAGGCCATTCCAACTTTATATAGATCTTGGTAACTTAACATTCCATAAGTAATAGCAATAAGCTCGTATGATTTATACTCTTTATCGACAAAATACAGCGGAACCAAAGTCCCGTGATCGAGTTCAAAAGATGTCCTAAAATGTTTGGCGGTTTTCTTATCGATCAACGCACCACTCAACCGATACTTTTCCTTCATGATTTTTGTGAATCGGTCAATCAATTCAATATCGTTTTCTCTTTGATAATTTATCGTATATTCACCGAACTTATTAAAATCGCCTATTAACTCTTTTTCATACATAATAGATATTCCATCACTAAAAAGTGGACCATGCGGTGATATCACAATAATAGTCTGAGGTTTTAATGAAGCAATTTTTTTTGATATCTTTTCCATTGCTTCAATAGTACTTTTTACTTTCTTTTCTTCCCCACGCCCAATTTCTTTTAATATCAAAGGCGGATGCGGTGTTAGATATGCAGCTAATATCGGCATAATATCCCTCCTGAATCTAATATATACCCAATAAAAAAGAAGAGTTTACATTTGAACCGTTCCTTATCGAAATTATTTTTATTATCGTGTCCTATCTTACCCCTTGTTCATCGTATCCCCTTAGTCACTATATATTCATATTTGGTTACCACTAATTCGGCATGATTCCTTGTATAAAAAAAAGAGTCCAACATTGAACTCTTCTTTGATACCCATAGATAAATTATCTTTTTGAGAATTGTGGTGATTTTCTTGCTTTCTTAAAGCCGTATTTCTTTCTTTCTTTCATTCTCGGATCTCTTGTTAAGAATCCAGCTTGTTTAAGAGCCGGTCTATACTCTCCATCAACCAACAATAAAGCTCTTGAGATACCGTGTCTTATTGCACCAGCTTGTCCAGTGAATCCACCGCCGTTTACACTTACAATAACATCAAACTTTGAAAGTGTGTCTGTTAAAACAAGAGGTCTTTTTACTTCGTTTCTCATAATTTCATAATCAAGATACTCACTAATATCTTTTTTATTTATAGTAATATTTCCATTACCTGGAACCAATCTAACTCTAGCAATAGATTTTTTTCTTCTTCCAGTGCCTCGATATTGTTCAGTAGCCATCAAATACCCTCCTTCAACCTATAATTCTAACGCTTCGGGTTTTTGAGCCTCATGCTTATGCTCAGAACCAGCGTATACTTTTAATTTTGTTATCATTTGATTTCCAAGAGAATTTTTCGGCATCATTCCCTTTACTGCTAATCTTATAATCTCTTCAGGTCTTTTAGCCATCATTTCTTTATAGGTTCTTTCTTTTAAATGACCAATGTACCCTGAATGCCAACGATACATCTTGGCATTTTCTTTATTTCCAGTCACCTTGATTTTTTCAGCATTTACCACAATAACAAAATCACCTGTATCAACATGTGGTGTATATATTGGCTTGTGCTTGCCTCTTAAAATAGTAGCAATTTGAGTTGATAAACGACCCAACGTTTTGTCAGTCGCGTCAATAACATACCATTTTCTTTCAATTTCTAATGGTTTTGCAACGTAAGATTTCATTTCTTACCTCCTAACAACAATTATTTTCACCTATATATCAACCCGGGGCTATTGGGTTATATCCTATACAGTCAACATTTATTTTATAATAGAAGTTTCTATATGTCAAGCAGTTAATAGTGTTCATTTTTCAAGTAAAATTGTCAATACTACATTTCAAAACAAACTGCAACTTCTAGTCTTGATATTCAAAATTCAAAATTTGCTTTATCAGAGATATAATACTTGATATGGTTAACTGAATACCATGATATTCTATCTCTTCTGGTATAAATCCATTTGATATCAATATAGATCTGAAATATTTAAATCTATGATTACCAATCAACTCATAATCAATACTTTGCATACGGAGAAGAACTTCATTTATAATAATATAATCATCAGTTTTTTGTTCTTTTTCATTATTAAAAAGTATCGGATCAGTTATCAACGACAGAGGACATTTACAGCAATTAATAATAGACCTTCTCAAGATATAATCCCGATGGTGGCGCCAGTCGCGTAGTAATTTTTCTAGAACGACTTTTTAAGATTTCATCAGTACTGTCAGGGGGTCTTTTTTCCAATCCTACCTGAACTAAATGATGAACAATTAGTCTAATCATATGATACAAAAATCCATTTCCAACAAATCGAATTATGAGTATTCCATTTTCCAATTCAAAATCTATCGAATTAATATTTCTTATATTGTTCGCCAGCTTTTTTTTGTTTCTAATAGAAGAAAATGATGTAAAATCATGTTCGCCAATTAAATATTCAGAAGCTTTTTCCATCATTTCAATATTCAACTCTTCGACAAACCAAAAATAATTCCGGTAAAACAATCGATCGTTTTTATTGAAATTAATTTTATAAATATAACTTTTTTTTACAGCAGAATATCTAGCATGAAAATTTGATGAAACCTCTTTCACAGTTTGTATTTTTACACTTTTTACTAATTTGTTTCCCAAAAAATATCTTATATTTTCCAACGGAACATTATCATCATATTTAAAAGTAAAGCTCTGATTTATTGCGTGAACTCCTTTATCTGTCCTGCCAGATCCGTCAATCAATATTTCTTGCTTCAATAATCGACTGAAGGTTTTCTCTAGATAGCCTTGTACGCTCAAATCATTGGATAACCTCTGCCAACCATTGAATTCAGAGCCGTCATAAGAAACTTCCATATACACATTTTTAATCATAAATAGATTTTCACTCCAATAATTGATGCAATGTAAAATCCTACAAAAATCAATCCTATCAAATCTTTTCTGGTATAAGCAAGAATTTTTAATCTAGTTCTATTTTCTCCTCCTCTATAGCACCTTGCTTCCATAGCCATCGCCAACTCGTCAGCCCGCCTAAACGCGCTGATAAACAGCGGTACTAAAAGGGGAATCAAGCTCTTCGCTCTTTTAATTATATTGCCACTCTCAAAATCTGCACCTCTTGCCATTTGTGCCTTCATAATTTTATCAGTTTCTTTTAGAAGAGTAGGTATAAACCTAAGTGCAATGGTCATCATCATTGCCAATTCATGTGCTGGCAGTCCGATTCTTTTAAATGGATTCAGCAAATTCTCCAATCCATCCGTCAACATGATTGGGCTGGTTGTCAATGTAAGTAATGATGTTCCCGTAATTAAAAATATCAGTCTCATCATCATAAAAAAAGCTTGATGTAGCCCTTCTTTAGTTATATCTAAAAACCAAAACGAAAATATCACTTCACCTTTTGTTAAGAAAATATTAATCACAAAGGCAAAAATCAAAATCAGCATAATCGGTTTTAACCCCTTTAAAATATATTTAAAAGGAACTCGTGATATTTTTACAACCATCAAAACAGATACAATCACTGGGATATATTGATAAAAATCGTTAATAATAAAAAGAGAAATAATAAATATAAAACTCACTATGATTTTAAATCTTGCATCCAATTGATGTACAAAAGAATCAGCAGGATAATATTGCCCAATAGTAATATCTCTAAGCATGTTTTCCACCTACTAATCTTAACAATTCAGATTTAACTGCATCAAAAGCAATAATATTTTCTTCAATAGCCATACCTTTTGCCCTTAGAGCATTCACCAAATATAGTATTTGCGGCAATCCAAGTCCAATTTCTTCCAACCGATCCGCATGTTTAAATACTTCTTCTTTAGACCCGACTATTTCAATCTTTCCTTTATGCATTACAATAATTCTTTCTACCAATTTAGCGATATCTTCCATACTGTGAGAAACTAAGACTACAGTTATTTCTTTTTCGTCATGTAATCTTTTAATTTGACCTAGTATTTCATCTCTTCCTCTAGGATCGAGTCCTGCAGTAGGTTCATCAAGAATTAACACTTCGGGCTCCATAGCAAGAACACCGGCAATCGCAGCTCGTCTTTTTTGACCTCCACTTAATTCAAAAGGAGATTTCTCTTTATACTCTTCAAAATCCAAACTGACAATATCCATTGCATTCCTGACTCTTCTATCTATTTCTTCCTTAGAAAGCCCTAAGTTTGTAGGCCCGAAAGCAATATCTTTATATACTGTTTCCTCAAAAAGTTGATATTCAGGATACTGAAATACTAATCCTACTTTTTTCCTGATTTCAGATAGTTTAACTTTATCATCAGTTATATTGAACCCATTGACAATTATTTTGCCTTTAGATGGTTTTATCAAACCATTCATATGTTGAATCAGTGTAGATTTTCCTGAACCAGTATGACCGATAAGTCCAACAAATTCACCATTTTCAATTTCTAAATCGATGTTTTCTAAAGCAATAGTCTCAAATGGAGTGCCTTGATCGTAGACATAGGTTAAATTTTCTATAATAATTGACATAACTCTTCCACCATTTCTTTTACAGTCAAAATATCATCACTGATATTAATTCCTTCTTTTCTTAAGCAGTGAGCCATCAATGTCACCTGTGGAACATCTAAACCCATATCTTGAAGTTTATCAACTTCTTTAAATACTTCTTTAGGTGTGCCCTGAATAATTATTCTACCTTCTTCTATAACAACAACTCTATCAGCTCTAATAACTTCTTCCATAAAATGAGTAATATGTACTATAGTAATTCCTTCTTCTTTGTTAAGCCTTTCTATAGTTTCCATAACTTCATTTCTGCCGACCGGATCTAACATAGCGGTTGGCTCATCCAAAACAATACACTGAGGTTTCATAGCCAATATTCCAGCGATTGCAACTCTTTGTTTTTGTCCACCTGACAATAAATGAGGAGGTTTTTTCATATATTCTGTCATTGCAACTTGCTTTAAAGACTCGTCGACTCTCTCTCTTATAATCTCTTGTGGCAATCCTAAATTCTCAGGTCCAAATGCAACATCCTCTTCTACTACCGTTGCAACAATTTGATTATCCGGATTCTGAAAAACCATTCCAGCGGTTTTTCTGATTTCCCAAATCATCTCACTATCCTTTGTATCTAATCCAGCTACTAAAATTGTACCGTGACTCGGCAACAATATTCCGTTAATCAATTTTGCAAGCGTAGATTTTCCTGATCCATTATGACCAATAACAGCTACAAATTCACCGTTTACAATATTTAAATCAATCATGTCTAAAGCCATGGATTTATATTCAGTTGTTTCATATGTATATCCTACTTTTTTAATATCAATCATACCTGTACCTCATATCAAATTTAATATGCAGAAAAGGGACTATGATTAGTCCCTTATAGTAGTTCAATAATTGCCATTGGTGCACTATCTCCTTTACGAGGAGCTGTTTTAATAATTTTAGTGTAACCACCATTTCTATCTTTATATTTAGGGGCAATTTCATCGAATAAGTTCTTTACTACAGTCTCGCTTGTTAAGTAAGATAATGCTTGTCTTTGTGCGTGTAAATCTCCCTTTTTCCCGAGAGTAATGACTTTTTCAACAGTTTTTCTGATTTCTTTTGCACGCGTTTCTGTTGTGGTAATTCTACCATGTTGTAATAACTGAGTAGTCATATTTCTAAGCATCAATTCTCTGTGAGAACTTTTTCGTCCTAATTTACGGTATCCTGCCATACTTCCCCTCCTTTACTCTTCATATAATCTTAAGCCTAAGTCGAGCTCCATTAATTTCAATTTAACTTCTTCAAGCGATTTTTTCCCAAGATTTCGAACTTTCATCATATCATCTTCTGATTTTGATGATAATTCTTGAACTGTATTAATTCCAGCACGTTTTAAACAATTATAAGATCTTACTGAAAGATCCAATTCTTCAATCGTCATCTCAAGAACTTTTTCTTTTTTGCCTTCTTCTTTCTCAAACAATATTTCCATATTATCAACATGATCAGTCATATCAATAAACAAATTTAAATGTTCTTTCATGATTTTGGCACTCAAAGACGCTGCTTCATCAGGCTTAATTGAACCATCAGTCCATATTTCAATAGATAGACTGTCATAATCTGAACTTTGTCCAACACGTGTATTGCTAACAGCGAAATTAACCTTTTTAACAGGCGTGAAGATCGAGTCAACTGGAATTGTACCAATTGACATTTCTTCATCTTTATTTGCTTCAGATGGGACATAACCCCGTCCTTTTGCAATCGCAATTTCCATGCTCAATGATGATTTTTCTTCTAACGTTGCAATAAATAGATTGTCATCTAAAATCTCAACATCAGCATCAATAATTAAATCACCAGCAGTAATCGGACCTGGTTTATCAGTATCAATTCTAATTATCTTAATTTGGTCATCAGAATGAATCTTTGCTGACAGTTCTTTTAAATTGAGAATAATTTCAACAACATCTTCCTTAACACCAGGTATTGTAGAAAATTCATGTAAAATATTTTCAATTTTTACCCATTTAACAGCAGTTCCTGGCAGTGACGATAGTAATACTCTTCTTAAACTATTGCCTAGAGTCGTACCATATCCTCTTTCAAGGGGTGCAATAACAAATCTTCCATAGTTATTATTTAAATCATACTCTACAACCTCTATGCTCGGTTTTTCAATTTCTATCATCCATGGCCCTCCTTCTTCAATGGTTTGCAATGGTAAAAATGCGATAATGATCTATCTAGAATAAAGCTCGATAATTAAATGCTCTTCTACTGGTAAATCAATGTCTTCTCTAGAAGGCATCGCAATAATTTTACCCTCAAGTTTCTCAAGGTCTGACTCAATCCAATTTGGAGTTGTAACAGCCTTTTCCATAGCAGCTTTAAATTTCGCTGAAGTAAGTGATTTCTCTCTTACGGCAACTGCATCTCCTACTTTTAAAGTCATAGAAGGAATATCTGCCTTTCTGCCATTTAAAGTAAAATGTCCATGAGTAACTAATTGTCTGGCTTCTTTTCTAGAACTCGCCATTCCCATTCTATAAACAACATTATCTAATCTTAACTCTAATAATCTCAAGAAATTTTCACCAGCAATACCGGTCATTTTTTCTGCAGTTTCATATATATTTTTAAATTGATTTTCGAGTAAGCCATAATATCTTTTAACTTTTTGTTTTTCTCTTAATTGAACTCCGTAGTTAGAAAGTTTTTTTCTTCCTGTGCCATGCTGTCCTGGAGCAGTAGCTCTTTTGTTCATAGCGCATTTATCTGAATAACATCTATCGCCTTTAAGATAAAGTTTTTCACCTTCTCTACGACACAATCTACACGATGGTCCTGTATATCTTGCCATTTAATCCTACACCTCCTATTACTATACTCTTCTTCTTTTTGGTGGTCTACATCCATTATGTGGAATTGGAGTAACATCATTAATCATATTAATCTCTAATCCAGCAGCTTGCAACGAACGAATAGCAGATTCTCTTCCAGCTCCCGGTCCCTTGACAAACACTTGTACAGACTTGAGTCCATGTTCCTTGCCTTCTTTAGCACAAGCTTCAGCAGCCATTTGCGCAGCAAAAGGAGTTGATTTTCTTGACCCTTTAAATCCTAAACTACCAGCACTTGACCAAGTAATCACATTACCGCCTAAATCAGTCAACGTTACAATAGTGTTATTGAATGTTGATTGAATATGTGCTTGTCCGCGTTCAATATTTTTTTTCTCGCGTTTCTTTCTACGCACTTTTTTTTCTTTAACAGCCATTAGTCAACCTCCTTACTTTTTCTTACGTCCGACACTTCTCTTCGGACCTTTTCTAGTTCTTGCGTTTGTTTTTGTTTTTTGTCCTCTTACTGGAAGACCCCGTCTATGTCTTATTCCTCTATAACAACCAATTTCTTTAAGTCGTTTAATATTCATTGCGGTTTCTCGTCTCAAATCACCTTCAACTGTAATATCAGATTCAATAATATGTCTTAATTTGCTGACTTCGTCTTCTGTTAAGTCCTTTACTCTAGTGTCTAAATTAATGCCGGCTCGTTCCAAAATACGTTTTGAAGTTGGTTGGGCGATGCCATATACATATGTCAAGCCTATTTCAACCCTCTTATCTCTTGGAATGTCTATACCTGCGATTCTCGCCATTTACTTACACCTCCTAAATTGTGTACATTTACTGAGATTTATTATTAAATGACAACGGTCCCCCAAATAACTGGGCAGCCGCACCGATTATCATTCAAACTCGTTTTATCCTTGAACTTGTTTATGTTTAGGATTTTCACAAATAATCATAACTTTACCCTTACGTTTGATTACTTTGCACTTCTCACACATTGGTTTTACTGATGGTCTAACTTTCATGTTATACCTCCTTATTTCTTTCCGCGCCAAACAATCCTGCCTTTAGTAAGATCGTACGGAGACAATTTCAATGTAACAATATCTCCTGGCAATATTCTAATATAATTCATTCTCAATTTTCCAGTAATATAAGCCAAAATAACATGGCCGTTTTCTAATTTCACCTTGAATTGCGCATTAGGTAAAGCTTCAACCACTACGCCTTTTACTTCAATGGAGTCATTACTTGCCATACATGAACCTCCTAACCTAAATCGCTTTCTACATCCAATTTTTCTATTTCACATCTTACCATCACATTAGTTATTTTTTCGCCTTTATTCAACTTATCTACGATAAACTCACTGATATGATTAGTTTTTATCAAATGTTTTATTTTCTTCTTCTTAGGTTTTTCAACTTTCCTAAGACATCCATCAACAAGAGAAACATATTGTTCATCAACTATATTGATAATTACAAAACATCTGCCTATATCACGACCTGCCTTTGATATAACTAATTGTCCTGGCAAAACTTGAGAAGTATCTATCAATATAAACACCTCCGTCTATAGTATTGTTAAAAGCTCAGGTTCATCCTCAGTAATGACTAAGGAATTTTCATAGTGAGCTGATAACGAATTATCCATAGTAACAACCGTCCATTCATCTTGCAAGGTTTTAACTTCATGCCCCCCAAAATTAACCATCGGTTCTACTGCAAATACCATGCCGCTCTTAAGCCGAGGTCCTTTGTTAGGCGCCCCGTAATTAGGTATTTGTGGATCTTCATGTAAATCCTGTCCAATACCATGACCGACATAGTTTCTGACAATAGAAAATCCATTGCTTTCTACAAAAGTTTGTATCGCATGAGATATATCTGATAATCTATACCCCTCTTTACAATACTTTAAACCTTCATAGAAACTTTGTCTTGTGACATCTATAAGCTTCTTGGCCTCATCAGATATTTTTCCAACACCATGCGTTCTTGCAGCATCGCCATGATAGCCTTTAAAAAAAGCACCAATATCGACACTGATAATGTCACCTTCTTTTAAAATTCGATTAAAAGATGGAATACCATGAACAACTTCGCTATTTATCGAACTGCAAATTGTTCCAGGAAAACCACCATAACCTTTAAAAGATGGTACAGCATCATTCTCTAAGATCGCTTTTTCAGCAATTTCATCCAGTTCTTCAGTTGAAATTCCCGGTCGGATATTTTTCTTCACCATTTCATGAGCATAAGCAGTTATTCTTCCCGCTTCTTTCATGATGTCAATTTCTCTTTTGGATTTAACTATGATCATTCTACTCACCTAAAATTCTTACAATATCAGTGAAAACTTTTAAAATATCTTTTTGTCCATCTATATCAATCAACAATTCTTTCTTGCGATAATAATCAATTAGTGGAGAAGTCTCATCCATGTAAACTTTGATACGGTTAGCAACAGTTTCTTCATTATCATCAGCTCTCTGATATAATTGACCACCACATTTATCACAAACGCCTTCAATCATTGGTTGATTGAATTTCACATGATAAGTCGCCCCACAATTTTTACAAATTCTTCTTCCCACAGCTCTCTCTATTAATACATTTGAATCTACTTTAATGTTCAACACAAAATCAAGACTATCTTCGTTTTTCTCTAAGTATTCATTAAGTGATTCAGCTTGAACCACTGTTCTAGGAAAACCATCTAGTAAATAACCATTAACAACGTCATCGTTTGATAACCTATCGATTACTATGTCAACAACTAGACTATCCGGAACCAATTCGCCGCGATCCATATAACCTTTAGCTTCAAGACCAAGCTTTGTTCCTTCTTTTAAGTTTTTTCTAAATATATCACCTGTTGAAATATGAGGAACATTGTATTTTTCTACAATACTTGCCGCCTGGGTCCCTTTTCCAGCTCCAGGAGGACCTAAAAGAACTAATTTCATCTTTTCACCTCTATTTTAAGAAACCTTGATAATGTCTCATAACCATTTGTGCTTCAATTTGTTTCATTGTCTCTAATGAAACTCCGACTACGATCAATAGAGAAGTTCCTCCAAATCCAATTTGAAGTTCACCCATTGCAAGAATCACATTTGGCAAAGTAGCGATTAGAGCCAAGAAAACTGCACCTGCCATTGTCAATCTATTCATCGTTCTTGTTAAATACTCGCTTGTTGGTCTTCCCGGTCTAATACCTGGAATAAAGCCACCGTTCTTTTTCATATTGTCCGCCACTTCGATTGGATTAAATATAACAGAAGTGTAGAAATACGTAAAGAATATAATCAACAACCCATTCAACACATTATATAATGCAGTTGTCGAATTGAAGTATGTTTTTATCCACAAGTAAAAACCTGAAGCAGGCCAAAATTGAGCTATGGTGATTGGAAACATCAAAAGTGAGATAGCGAAGATTACCGGAATAACCCCTGCTTGATTAACTTTTAATGGAATATGTGTATTATGTCCACCATACATTTTTCTTCCAACTACTCTTTTCGCATATTGGACCGGTACTTTTCTTGCTCCTTGTTGGATGTAAATAACACCCATTATAATTACAATTGCTACAATTAAAAATATTATCACGCTAAAGATTCCAATATCTCCACCAAACAATCTTACAACTATGTCTATAGTGGCATCGGGAACTCTTGCAATAATACCCGCGAAAATGAACAGTGAAATACCGTTTCCTATGCCATTTTCATTGATCTTTTCTCCTAAATACATTAAAAATGCAGTACCAGCAGTTAATGTAATAACAGAAATTGCAATTGAAGTTGTATTATAGTTGATAAATGCTTGTCTAAAAAATCCAGCACTTATCCCAAACGCTTGAATCAAAGCTAAAATCACAGTACCATAGCGAGTCATTTGCGCTAATTTCTTTCTTCCGGTTTCTCCTTCTTTAGCTAAGCGTTCTAAAGCAGGAATCGCAATCTGAAGTAAATTCACTATAATTGAAGCTGTGATATATGGTGAAATACCAAGAGCGAAAATAGTGAAATTTTTAAAAGCACCACCAGACATTAAATTGAAAAATCCAATAAGACCTTCGTCTGCTGTAAACAATGATGCCAGCTTCATTTTGTCAATTCCGGGTACAGGTATTGCAGTTCCTAATCTAAATATTATCAACATCGCTAAAGTATATAACAATTTTTTCTTTAAATCAGGAATTTTCCACGCGTTTTTAAGAGTTGAAAGCAATTAAATCACCTCAACCTTTCCTCCAGCTGCTTCAATTTTATTAATTGCAGACTGAGTAAATTTGTTTGCTTTGATATTTAATGATTTATTCAATTCTCCATCGCCCAAAATTTTAATGCCGAATTTTAAAGATTTAATCAAACCCTTTTCTAACAAAATTTCAGGAGTAACATCTGTTTTATCTTCAAACACATTTAAATCAGTTACATTGAGGATTGTCCAATTTTTCTTAAATCTAGCATTTGTAAATCCACGCTTGGGAAGTCTTCTGAATAAAGGCATTTGTCCACCCTCAAATCCAGGTCTAACTCCTCCACCTGATCTTGAATTCTGGCCATTCATACCTCTTCCAGCTGTTGTTCCAAGTCCTGAACCCGTTCCTCTACCAACTCTCTTTTTGTTTTTTCTAGAGCCCTCGGCAGGTTTTAAATCATGTAGTCTCATCAGTACACCTCCTTCTTACGCTTCTTCAACTTCTACTAAATGTACTACCTTTGCTATCATGCCTCTCATTTGAGGATTGTCTTTTTTCTCTACAACTTGTCCGATTTTTCTTAGTCCAAGTGCTTCGATGTTTTTTTTATGAACTGGTTTAGTACCAATTGTACTTTTAACCAATTTGATTTTTAATATATTAGCCAAGGTTCTTTCCCCCTAACCCAAAATTTCTTTCACAGTTTTACCGCGAAGTTTGGCAACTTCTTTAGCAGTCTTTAGATTTCTTAACCCTTCCATAGCTGCGTTAACAACATTTCTCGGATTATTCGAACCTAAAGATTTCGCTCTTACATCTTTAATTCCAGCCAACTCAAGTACAGCACGAACTGGTCCGCCTGCAATAACTCCAGTACCCTGAGCAGAAGGCATAATATAAACTAAACCTGAACCGAATTTACCCTTAATATCATGAGGGATTGTTGTACCTAATCTCGGTACACAAATCAAGTTCTTCTTAGCATCTTCAATTGCCTTTCTAATTGCTTCAGGAACCTCTAAAGCTTTTCCTTTGCCGATTCCCACGTGACCATTTTCATCACCAACAACTACAAGAGCACTAAATCTAAAGTTTCTACCACCTTTTACAACTTTAGTAACTCTATTTATGTTAATAACCTGTTCCTTGAGGTCTAATTTTGACGCATCGATCATTTGACGATTCATTCATATACCCCCTTTTTAGAATTTTAATCCTGCTTCTCTCGCCGCATCAGCCAATTCCTTGATACGACCATGGTATAAGTAACCTGCTCTATCAAAAACAATTGTTTCAATTCCCTTTTCATGAGCTTTCTTACCAACAAGTTGACCGACAAATTTAGCAGCCTCTTTGTTACCACCGTTATTAAATTGCCCTTGCAATTCTTTATCCAATGAAGAAGCAGAAACTAAAGTATTTCCGTTAACGTCATCAATAACTTGTGCATATATATTGCTTGTACTTCTATATACATTTAATCTCGGACGTTCAGGAGTTCCTAATACTTTTTTGCGCACTCTTAATTGACGCGCCTGACGATTCTTGTTTTTATTGAATTTCTTAATCATTTCGTCACTCCTCCCTACTTACCTGCTTTTCCTTCTTTACGTCTTACATACTCGTCGACGTATCGAATCCCTTTACCTTTGTACGGTTCAGGTTTTCTCCAGTCTCTGATTTTAGCAGCGTAGTTACCTACTAATTGCTTATCAATTCCTTTTATGACAATTTCCGTTTGAGTTGGAACTTCAGTAGTAATCCCATCTGGATCTATCATCACTACTGGATGTGAAAAACCTAATTGCAAATCAAGGTTGTTACCTTTTTTTGTAGCTCTATAACCAACACCTACAATTTGTAATTTCTTTTCATATCCTTTTGAAACGCCAATAACCATATTTGCAACCAGAGATCTATATAATCCGTGTAATGACCTATTTACCTTGTTATCGTTAGGTCTTTTAATCAAAACTTGATTGTTTTCAATTTCTACAGTTATCTGTTTCCCGATTTGTTCATTTAAAGTTCCAAGGGGTCCTTTTACAGAAACTAAATTCTTTTCATCTACTGTAACTTCTACACCCTGTGGTATATCAATCGGAAGTCTACCTATTCTAGACATTCTCGCACCTCCTAAGCTATTACTACCATATGTAGCAAACTACTTCGCCACCTATGCCTAATTTTCTTGCATCTTTATCAGTCATTATTCCTTGAGAAGTAGATATGATCGCTATTCCTAATCCACCTAATACTTTTGGAATTTCATTACTTTTTACATATACTCTCAACCCTGGTTTAGATATCCTCTTTAGTCCAGTAATTACTTTTTTGTTGTCTGCTCCATATTTCAACTCTATCTTAACAATACCTTGCTTATTATCTTCCGCAACATTATAGCTCTTGATAAATCCTTCATTAAGAAGAATTTCAGCTAATTTATTCTTTGTATTTGAAGCAGGTATTTCTACGCTTTTATGTTTAACGTTGCTTGCATTTCTAATACGAGTTAACATATCTGCGATAGGATCTGTTATCATCATGGTCATAACCTCCTTTCAAACTTTACCAGCTTGCCTTTCTAACTCCTGGTATTTCGCCTTTATATGCCAATTCTCTAAAGCAAATACGACAAATACCATATTTTTTCAAATAAGCATGTGGTCTGCCACAAAGCGAACATCTATTATATTCTCTTGTAGAGTATTTCTGCTTACGATTTTGTTTAACTTTAAGAGCTTTTTTAGCCACAGCCTTACCTCCTTATTATTTGCTAAACGGTATTCCCATCAATTTTAGCAATTCACGAGCTTCTTCATCTGTCTCTGCTGTTGTTACAAAAGTAACATCCATGCCTCTTACAACATCTACGTTATCATATTCGATTTCAGGAAAAATCAATTGCTCTTTGATACCGACTGAATAATTTCCTCTTCCGTCAAACGAATTTGAGTTGACACCTCTAAAATCACGCACACGAGGTAAAGCAATCGACACGAATCTATCTAAAAATTCGTACATTCTTTCACCTCTAAGAGTAACTTTAGCTCCTACATTCATTCCTTCACGAACTTTGAAGTTTGCCACCGATTTTTTAGCTTTTGTAACAATCGGTCTTTGCCCAGTAATCAACGCTAATTCATCAACTGCAGTTTGCAACATTTTTGAATTCTCTTTAGCATCTCCCAAGCCCATATTGACAACAATCTTCTCAAGTTTTGGAACTTGCATCGAGCTTTTGTATTGAAATTTATCCATCAATGTATTTTTCACATTGCTGATATACTTTTCTTTTAATCTAGCCAAATCATTTACCTCCTTTCAAGTAAGGATTACTCTATCGTCTCTCCACTCTTTACAGAGACTCTTACTTTCTTACCATTTTCTAAAATTTGATGTTTTACTCTAACGCCTGCTTTCACTTTAGCATCATAAATCATTACATTTGATGCGTGAACCGCAGCTTCTTGGTGAACAATCCCACCTTGTTGAACTCTTTGAGTTGGCTTCTGATGTTTAGTCACCATATTTACTCCCTCAATAATTACACGTTCAGTTTTTTTGTTTGCTTGAAGCACTTTGCCTTTTTTACCTCGATCTTTCCCCGAGATAACAATGACAGTATCGCCTTTTTTAATATGCACTACTTACACCTCCTAATTAAAGCACTTCAGGAGCTAAAGATACTATCTTCATATATTTTTTATCTCTAAGTTCTCTAGCTACAGGGCCAAAAATACGTGTACCAACTGGATTTGAATCTTCTTTAATGATTACCGCAGCATTATCATCGAACTTTAAATGAATTCCATCATTTCTTCTTATACCAGTTTTAGTTCTAACTATTACAGCTCTTACAACTTCGCCCTTTTTAACAACACCACCTGGTGTTGCATTTTTAACTGCACATACTACAGTATCTCCAATGTTTCCATATCTTCTCTTCGAACCGCCTAACACTCGAATAACAAGCAATTCCTTAGCTCCAGAATTATCTGCTACTTTTAATCGTGATTCTTGTTGAATCATGGATATGCCTCCTTCCGAACCTACTTAGCCTTTTCAATTATTTCAACTAATCTCCATCTTTTATCTCTACTAAGCGGTCTAGTTTCCATTATTTTAACTTTATCGCCAATTCCACATGTATTTAACTCATCATGCGCTTTGAATTTGTTTGTTCTTTTAACACGTTTGCTATAAATCGGATGACGTACAAAGTCTTCTACTTTAACAACAATCGTTTTATCCATTTTATCGGATACCACACGACCGATTCTTACTTTTCTCAATCCTCTTTCACTCACTGTACAACCTCCTCCAGCTTAAGCTTTTAATTCCATTTCCCTTAAAACTGTCTGAACTCTTGCAATATTTTTTTTAACACCTTTAATTTTACCAGTGTTGTCCAATTGTCCAGTAGCTAGTTGGAATCTTAAATTAAAAAGCTCATTTTTTAAATCAACTAATTTAGTATTTAATTCAATATTAGTCATATCTCTTATTTCTTTAGCTTTCAACAGATTCACCGCCTTTTCCTACAGCATCGTCTCTAACAACGAATTTACACTTAATCGGTAACTTGTTTGCAGCCAATCTCATAGCCTCACTAGCTAACTCTTTATCTACTCCAGACATTTCAAACATTACGCGACCTGGTTTTACTACAGCTACCCAGTATTCTGGAGAACCTTTACCCGCACCCATACGTGTTTCAGCAGGCTTTTGTGTTACGGATTTATGAGGGAATATTTTAATCCAAACTTTTCCCCCTCTTTTAATCTTTCTATTAATAGCAATTCTCGCTGCTTCAATCTGATTAGAAGTAATCCATGCAGGTTCTGAAGCAACTAGACCGTAATCTCCATAAGTTACAGTATTACCTCTTTGTGCTTCACCCTTCATTCTGCCTCTATGAACTTTACGATGTTTTACTCTTTTAGGCATTAACATGGTATTCTGCCTCCTTCCTGCAAATATTTATTTCTTATCTCTTTTAAAATTACTTTTTCTTGGTTTTCTACTCCTCTGTTGAGGTCTCTTATCGCCAGCTTTTCTTGCAGCAAGTCTAGTTAAAACTCTTCCTTCACCCGGCTTAGCTAATACCTCTCCATTATTGATCCAAACTTTAACTCCGATTTTACCATATGTTGTATCTGCCTCTGCAAATCCATAAGCAATATCAGCTCTTAAAGTCGATAATGGAACATTTCCTTCAGAGTATCCTTCAGTTCTTGCCATATCAGCGCCACCCAAACGTCCCGCTGTATCAATTTTAATTCCTTTTGCTCCTGATCTCATACTTCTTTGTATTGCTTGTTTCATAGCTCTTCTAAAAGAAATTCTTCTTTCAAGTCCAAAAGCAACACTTTCAGCAACCAATTGAGCATCAATATCAGGGTTTCTAACTTCAGAAATATCGATATGAATATTTTTACCTGTCATTTTTTCAAGTTCTTCGCGTATTTTTCTAATATTTTCTCCGCCTTTACCAACGATCATACCTGGTTTAGAAGTGAAAATATTTACGAATACTCTATTATTTGCTGTTCTATCAATATAAATTCTTGAAATTCCCGATGTGTAGTAATTTTTCTTGACATATTTTCTTATTTCGTAATCTTCCTTAAGTAATTTAGGAAAATCTTTCTTATCAGCATACCATTTAGAATCCCAATCTTTAATGACACCGACTCTTAACGCATGCGGGCTAACTTTTTGACCCATTCAATTTTGCCTCCTTTACTCTTTTTCAGAAACAGCAACGCCTACATGGCTTGTTCTTCTCTTGATAGGATTTGCTCTGCCCATAGAACCAGCTTTCCATCTTTTCATAGTTGGCCCTTGATTAGCATATATTTCAGAAACGTATAAATTTTCTACATCCATATCATGATTATTTTCAGCATTTGCGATTGCGGAATTCATAACCTTTAAAAAAATTGCAGCACCTTTGTTAGGTGTGAATTTCAGAATTGCTCTTGCTTCGTTAATTTCTTTTCCCCTAACTATATCAGCAATTGGTTTCATTTTTCTAGGAGAAATCCTTATGTGTTTAGCAACAGCTTTCGCTTGCATTTTTCAGCCTCCTTCCAGTTAATATCGAACTATCTTATGACTTTGCTAGATCTATCTCCAACATGTCCTCTGAAAGTTCTCGTTGGAGCAAACTCCCCTAATTTATGTCCGACCATATCCTCAGTAATATATACAGGAATATGTTTTCTTCCATCATGAACAGCAATTGTATGTCCAATCATTTGAGGGAATACAGTTGAAGCTCTTGACCAAGTCTTTACAACTTTTTTATCACCAGCTTCGTTCATAGCAACAATTTTCTTTAATAAACCAGCGTGAATAAAAGGTCCTTTTTTAAGAGATCTTCCCACTTAATCGTCCTCCTTCCGTTTAATAACCTATTTTTTCTTTCTAGGTCTAACAATATATCTATCTGAAGTCTTATTTTTCTTTCTAGTTTTGTATCCCATAGTCGGCTTACCCCATGGTGTTACTGGAGATGGCCTACCAATTGGAGCACGTCCTTCACCACCACCGTGAGGGTGATCGTTAGGGTTCATTACAGAACCTCTTACTGTAGGTCTGATTCCCATGTGTCTTGATTTACCAGCTTTACCAACCTTGATAATCAAGGTTGGTAAAGCTGGT
>JAYENG010000294.1:0-5827 GCA_034721975.1 Bacillota bacterium | reverse complement strand
TCAGATGATATTAATGAAATTCTTATAAATATTTAAAGGAACTTTACAAAATAACTAAATCACGATATAATTAAAATGTGATTTAGTTATTGGGAGGGATTCTATGTTTATAGGAAGAGAATATGAATTGAATGAATTGAATAAGTACTATAAAAGAAAGCAATTTCAATTTATAATTTTATATGGCAGGAGACGTGTTGGGAAAACTTATTTGATAAAAAAATTTATTGAGAATAAAAAGACGATTTTCTTTTCAGCTGAGGAAAGTACTGATTATGTGAATTTGAGAAAAATATCAGATCAGTTAAATGAATTCATGGGATTTGGAGGAAATACAATTCAGCAATCGTGGGAAGATGTGTTTAATTCAATAGCGGATATCTCAAAGAAAGAAAAAATCATTTTGGTCATAGATGAATTTCCTTATATACAACAGAGCAATAAAGGATTTATGTCCATATTACAGCACTCTATAGATCATAGATTGAAAGATACCGAAGTGATGATAATTGCGTCAGGATCTTCAATAAGTTTTATGGAAAATGAAATGATAGCGCATAGAAGTCCATTGTATGGTCGTATAACGGGGCAAATATTTCTTAAACCGTTTGACTATTTTGATGCTTCCAAGTTTTTCGACAATTTTACTTATGAAGAAAAAATTGAAGCTTATTGCATACTTGGAGGAATTCCTCAGTATTTAAATAAGTTTGATGATAGAAAAAGTATTAAAGAGAACATTATCGAGTATATTTTAAATCCGAGTGAAGAGTTGTTTGAAGTTCCGATGAATACACTAAAACAGGAATTGAGAAGTCCTGCAATTTACAATTCAATTATTGAAACCATTGCAAGTGGTTCATCAAGGTCTAATGAAATTTCAACAAAAATAGGTGTACCAGCTACAACTATATTAAAATATATAGAGACTTTAATGAGATTGCATATCATTAAACGGGAAACTCCAATATTGTCAAATACAAAGAAAAAAACAATATATTCTATCGATGACCATTTATTTAAATTCATTCATGCTTATGTTTATAGGTATAGAAGTTTAATTGAAATTGGAATGGGTGAAGCTGTATTTGAGAAAAAAATAAAAGATGATTATTATAAATACATTGGATTGAATTTTGAAAGAGTTTGCTTGGAGTACTTAATTAGAGAAAATAAAAATTTGAAATTACCTTTTCTAGTTGAGGAATTTGGAAGGTGGTGGGGAGGGAATCCAATAACGAAAAAAGAAGAAGAAATTGATATTGTCGGAATCGATAAAAATAATGGTCTATATGTTGAATGCAAATATAGAAATGAAAAATTTAAATTGAATCAATTAAAAGAATTAATTCAAAAGAGCAATCTTGTTTATAGAAACAATAAGTATTATTATATTTTTTCGAAAAATGAGTACAGCAAGGATTTGAAAGATTATGCAATTCAAATGAGCAATGTGAAATTAATAGGTTTAAGAGATTTATTTGAAATTTGATAGCGCGATATATTTCGGTTAATGTGGAGTTGGAGGGAAGATTGGACAGTATCTTTCAATTGATATTGGTATCAGCAACATGATGACATGCTATATTAATTTGAATGTTGAATGTTTCATCATAAACAGGTATTTCGATAAAAAAATCGGATACTATCAGCCTATTTCGGATGCATAACAAAGCGCCATAGGTGTTGAAGTTTGATCAAAATGCAATGGTAGTGCAACATCATTGGTTATGGACATCGGAAGCTCGGTATTCTAATGCCGAGTAGTTTACATAAAAACGATTTAAATGTCGGCAGCGGTTCGCTGGTATGTTTGTATCAGGAAGTGCTTCCTTTAGATGAAAAAAACAATATAATCCCTGTGGGAATGATTTAAGAAACTTCTAATATTGAGGTTTCTTTTTTTGTCACACGCCTGTAACAAATAGAGATTATTATGATAGTAATATATTTTGGAGGCGATGGTCTGTATGAAAAAGAAGATTATATATATTGTTTTGTTGATAGCGGTTATTTCTAGCTACCCTTTATATAATTATTTAAGTGCTGCTGAAGATGAAGAAGTGGTTGAAAAAATAACTGAAATCAAGGTGAAGAATGATGATTTGAGAATTACTCAATTGGCAGATGGAAATTTAATGATCCCCAGCGTAGATGTACTAGCTGATCATGAAGGTGTTCTAGAAGAAGTGTTATTTAAACCAGGAGATATCGTGGAAGAAGGAGATTTGCTCGCTCAAATATCAAATAATGATTTAGATGCATTGATGAGAGAGTGGAAAGAAGATGAAGTCAAGTATTCAAGTGATTTGTTAGTTGTGGAATATAATATTTCAGAAAAAAATATTGCTGTTCAAAAATTTGAAAATGATTTTGAAAACGAAGAAAAACTGTTGGCTTTGATGAACGAGTATCCTGATATGTATTCTTTGAATGAAAAAAGAAATCAGGAAATATTAGTAAATGAAATAAGTAGTGATCTGACATTTGCCGAGAAGCAATTAAATAATCTATATAGTGAATACAATGTCTTAAAAGATACATATGCAGCTTTAAATGAAGATTATGAAATGGCGATGGATATGAAGATCTACGCTGATCAACCGGGACTGATTCTGTCTATAAATACTGAAACCGGCAGCGAGGTAAATAAGAACAATGCTTTTGCAACAATAGGTGATATTGATCAAGCGTATGTGCTTTCAGAGGTTTCGGAACTTGATATGGGTTTGATCGAAGAAGGTCAAAAGACCATTTTGAATTTTGAAATTGATTTTGGTGAAGAATATCTTGGAACAGTCGAGTATATAAGCCCTAAGGGTAAAATCGACAATAACGGCATAGTAACATATGAAATTAAAATAATGGTCGATGAGCCTCTAAGCAAAGTGTTGGATGGTCTAAGTGGGTTGGTGGAGTTTGTAATCAAGGAAAAAAACGATGTTTTAGTTATTCCGAATAATTCAGTTGAAATAGTAGAAGGCAAGCAACAAGTTGAAGTTAAAACAGAAGACGGCAGTGAAATTAGAGAAATCGTCACTGGTTTTACTGATGGAATAAGCACAGAGGTAATAAAGGGTTTAACCGAAGGCGAGACAATAGTCATAAGAACAATAAAGTAGGTGATGAGAGATGAGAATAGAAGAATTGATCCGCCTTATATTTGTAAATATAAAAGCCAATAAATTCAGGGTGTTTTTAACCATGCTCGGCATCATCGTCGGCGCTGCAACTATCATCATGGTAGTAGGCATTGGAAAAGCGTCTCAAGAGGCGGTTGAAGATCAATTCGCCATGCTGAATGTTGGAACGCTGTATATTCAAACAGCTCCCGGTTCAGGCAGTTCGTTCAAACTGGGTATAGATGATATGGAAATGATTGTTGAAAAATCCGAGCATATCGCCGATGCAACGATAACTGTTGCTACGAGAGAAACTGTAGCATCTTCATATGGAAGCTTTGATGGATCGGTAAATGGAGTGACAGACAACTTCGATGATCTGAATAATCTCAGTATGCTCGCCGGTGATTTTATCGAACCGGGAGACAACGATCGTAGAAGAAGAATCATTGTACTTGGACAAAATGTTGCGGAAACGGTATTTGAAGATGCATACTCCGCTATAGGTCAACAGGTTACCATATCGGGAAGAAGATATGAAGTTGTCGGTGTTTTAGACAGAGTAGGCGATGCGGTACAGGGCATCTCTGTCGATGATAGCGGATTTATGCCATATGAAACAGTTGTCAATTATATTTTGGGATCGAGTTCAAAACCTAGAATAATAGCTGTAGCAAATAATCTCGATTCAGTCGCCCCTGCGATAATCGAGATTGAAAATATATTTATGGATGAATACAGAAGCATAGGTGGAGCCGATATAGCTATCAGGGATGCAGGAAGCAAGCTGGTTGCAGCTCAGGATTCAGCAAAAACCATGTCAGTATTATTGATTTCAATCGCGGTGATTACTTTGATTGTCGGGGGAATTGGAATAATGAATGTACTTTTTGTTTCTGTAAAAGAAAGAACAAAAGAGATCGGCATTCTAAAAGCTTTAGGAGCGAAGAAAAGCGATATTCTCTTGGAGTTTTTACTCGAATCGATTATTATAAGCGGAATGGGAGGCATCGTAGGGATTGCGTTCAGTTTTATTCTAACCCCGTTTATCGAATATTTGGAAGTCGCTGTTTCACCGAGTATCAACGGGTATATGGTAGCATTTGTGTTTTCTATAGTGACTGGAACATTTTTCGGATACTATCCAGCTACAAGAGCAGCGCAGCTTAAACCGATAGATGCACTTAGATATGAATAGGGAGGTATGTTCAATGAAGAAAATTAGTTGTTTTATAATTTTAATAGTATTGGTTGTGGGTATTGCATCGGGATGTGGATCCGAAGAAGTAATGGATAACAGTATTCAAGAAGAAACTGCTTTAGAAAAAGTTTTTCCAGAAAGAAAAGCAGAAGTTTATGGAGTCGTACAAACCATTATCGGCAATGAGCTCGCCATCAATCTAGTGGCATCTTCTAATGCGGGCACAGGCGAAATGAATCCTGAGGGTGTTGAACTCACGGAAGAAGAAAAAGCGGCAAAACAGGCCGAAAGACAAGCCTCTGGGGGCAAGGGCGGTGGAACGGGAGCTGATAAGGAAATAGTTCTCTCGGGAGAAACTATGGATGTGATCATCCCGGTCGGAACATCTGTGTACATGGGAGGAGCTATAGCTTCTGAACCTGTTGAAATGGAAATTGCCGATATAATGAAAAGTTCGGTGATTAAAATTTGGTTGATCGATGGAGGTGAAGGGGAAGTGAACTTGGCGGAATTTGTACAAGTCATCACCCGCTGATCATGAGCGATTATGTAATACAAATGAGAGATTTAAGAAAATCCTATTATATGGGAAAAAACGAACTTGAAGTATTGAAGGGGATAGACTTTTCGGTTGGGAAAGGTGAATTCGTCGCAATTTTAGGTCCGTCTGGTTCTGGAAAATCTACAATGATGAATATAATCGGATTGATAGACGACAAGACAAATGGAGAGTATTTACTAGATGATGTAAGCGTTGAAAAATTCAGTGAAGACCAGATGGCTAAACTCAGAAACGACAAGATAGGTTTTGTCTTTCAAAAGTTCAATTTGCTGGGCAGGTATACAGCGCTTCACAATGTAGAAATGCCACTTATTTTAAGAGGCTATACAAAGACTGACGCCACTGACAAGGCTAAAGAAATGTTGGCAAGCGTTGGGCTAGAAGATAGAATCATGCATAAACCTATCGAACTGAGTGGAGGGCAGCAACAGCGAGTTGCCATTGCGAGGGCGCTAGTAGGCGATCCTGAGTTGATTTTAGCAGATGAACCTACTGGTAATCTAGATTCTTCTAGCGGTGAGGAAATAATGGATATATTGATAGATTTAAATAAGAAAGGCAACACTATCGTAATGATAACTCATGAGAGAGAAATCGCTCAAAAAGCATCGAGGATTATACATATAAGAGATGGAGTAGTAATAGAAGAGGAATAATAATTCCCCTTCTTTTTTTTTACTGAATAATAATTTTAAAATCTACCTATATTCTCAGGGATAATCAACTTTGATCCAGTGTTGGCGATTACATCATCAACGCTGACATCAGGACCCAGTTCTTTTAAAACGAGACCTTCAGGAGTAACTTCCATTACAGCCATTTCAGTAACTATCATATTTACTTTGCCTTTTGCTGTCAATGGAAGAGTGCATTCCTTCAATATTTTTATATTCCCTTTAGCTGTATGAGTCATAGCTATTATTACCTTTTTGGCACCTGTAA
>JAYENG010000293.1:0-5829 GCA_034721975.1 Bacillota bacterium | reverse complement strand
AGAGTCAGCTATATAGCTGAAATTTGGGTGGTACCGCGATACTTCATCGTCCCTTTGTTGGATGATGGGGTATTTTTATTTTTTGAAGGAGTGAAACGATGGACATAATTGTAAGATCGCCTAAAACAACTGGTGCAAGTGACTTACATGAGATTAGAATCAATTCGACGTGAAGGTGACGGAAAGGTTGTCGGTTCTGCGGGACTCAATGTTCATCAAAATCCATGTACAAATCATGTTGCATCTTTTGGAATAGGGTTTGCAACCAGAATATCAAGATAAATGAATAGGTTCAATGCTCATTAAAGAAATACTTGACTTGGCGGATAATTGGTTGATGCTTGTAAGAATTGAACTTGATATATTATTCAAGATGAAAGAGCGATTTACTTATATGAAAAATTATTAGGGGGAATAAAAAATGAAGAAAACAATGGAGAGTAAATACAATCCTAAAGAATTCGAACAGAGAATTTATAATTTTTGGATGGAGAATAATTATTTTTCGGCTAAACCGAATCCGGATAAAAAACCTTTTACAATAGTACTGCCTCCACCGAATATCACAGGGCAACTTCACATGGGGCATGCTCTTGATCATGTTATTCAAGATGTGTTGATCCGTTTTAAGAGAATGCAAGGATATGAAGCCTTATGGCTTCCAGGAACAGATCATGCGTCAATTGCAACTGAAGTTAAAGTATTGAAGAAAATAAAAGAGGATGAAGGATTGTCTAAAGAGGAAATTGGCAGAGAAGAATTTTTAAAGAGAGCGTGGATGTGGAAAGATGAATATGGCACTCGTATTGTAGACCAAATGAAAAAACTCGGTAATTCTTGCGATTGGGAAAAAGAGAGATTTACCATGGATGAAGGCTGTAATCAGGCAGTAACAAAAGTATTTGTAAACTTGTATGACAAAGGATATATTTATAGAGGGAACAGACTTATCAACTGGTGTCCTGATTGTGGAACGACTTTATCGGATGCTGAAGTGGAACATGAAGACCAAAGCGGAAAATTCTATCATGTAAAATATCAAATCAAAGATAGTGATGAATTCCTGACTATTGCAACTACTAGACCAGAGACGATGTTAGGAGATACTGCGGTAGCGATTCATCCTGAAGATGAGCGTTATAAGCATTTAGTTGGAAAATCAGTAGTGCTTCCACTGATAGATAGGGTTTTACCTATAGTACTAGATGAGTATGTTGATATGGAACTTGGAACAGGTGCATTAAAAATAACGCCTGCCCATGATCCCAACGATTTTGAAATCGGCCAAAAAAACAACTTGGAGTCGATAGATATTTTTAACGACGATGCTACTATAAATAAAAATGGCGGCAAGTACGAGGGTATGGATCGTTATGAATGCCGGAAGGCCATAGTAAAAGATTTAGAAGACGGCGGATATCTTTTAGAAGTGAAAGATCATGAACATGCTATTGGAATATGCTATCGCTGCGGTACTGTTATCGAACCTAGATTGTCAGATCAATGGTTTGTAAACATGGAAGAACTTTCAAAACCCGCTTTAGAAGCTTTATATAAAAAAGATTTAAAAATTGCGCCTGGTAGATTCAATAAAGTATATACTAATTGGCTTGAAAACATAAGAGATTGGACTATATCGAGACAACTTTGGTGGGGGCATAGAATTCCTGCTTATTATTGCCAAGATTGTGGAGAAATCATGGTTTCAGAAACTGCTCCTCATTCTTGTCAAAAATGCAATTCTACGAACATCAAACAAGATGAGGATGTGCTCGATACTTGGTTCAGTTCGGCATTATGGCCGTTTTCAACGTTGGGTTGGCCTGAGAAAACAGAAGAATTGAAGTATTTCTATCCTACAAATGTGCTTGTAACTGGATATGATATCATATTCTTCTGGGTTATAAGAATGGTATTCTCTGGTCTTGAGCAATTGGGTGAAACTCCATTCGAACATGTACTTATTCACGGTCTTGTTAGAGATGGACAGGGAAGAAAGATGTCTAAATCTTTAGGAAATGGTGTAGATCCACTTGAAGTTATAGAACAATACGGTGCAGATGCTCTAAGATTTATGCTTGCTACAGGCAATAGTCCGGGAAATGATTTGAAGTTTCAGATGGAAAGAGTAGAATCTTCAAGAAATTTTGTAAATAAACTTTGGAATGCTTCGAGATTTTTATTGACAGGACTCGATGAAAATATTGATTATACCTTAACCGGAAAAGAAAATTTAGAATTAGCTGATAAATGGATTTTATCAAGACTGAATGGAACGATAAATGAAATAACTGCAAATATAGATAAATTTGAACTTGGAATCGCCGCATCAAAAATGTATGAGTTCGTTTGGGATGAATATTGTGATTGGTATATTGAATTAACCAAGAAGAGATTATATGGAGAAGATGAAGAGGCTAAACTTACAGCTCAGAAGGTGCTGCTGAAAGTATTGGAAGATATGTTGAAATTGCTTCATCCTTTTATTCCGTTTGTCACTGAAGAAATATGGCAAAATCTACCGGGCGAGAAAAAAGATTTAATTGTAGAAGCATGGCCTGTTTATGAGAAAAAAATGGTATTTGAAGAATCGGAAAAATCCATGAAAATTATTATGGATGCCATTAGAAACATAAGGAATGTAAGAGCTGAAATGGATGTTCCGCCTTCAAGACAAGCGAGGTTGCTGATAAACGGAGAAGATAGCATCAGGGAACTCTTTGCAGAGAACGAGAACTATTTCAACGCTCTTGCTGCAATTTCAGACATTGAATTTACAGATAGTGATAATGTTGAAGAAGCTGCAACGACAATCATCGACGGAGCACAGTTGTTCATGCCTTTATCAGATTTAATTGATTATAACAAAGAATTTGATAGATTGAGTAAAGAAATGAAAAAACTTCGAGGTGAGGTAAAGAGAGCAAAAGGTAAACTAAACAATGAAGGATTTGTACGTAAAGCGCCACAAAAATTGATTGAAGAAGAAAAAGAAAAGCTGGCCAAATACGTAGAAATGCTTAGCGAAGTAGAAGAGAGATTATCTATTATCAAAGGAAAACTAAAATACTAGGAGTGATGAAATGAATTACAGTGAGGCAATCGCCTTTATTCATGGAACGAATAAATTTGGAAGGAAATTGGGACTTTCAAATATAAATTACTTGTTAGGATTAATGGATAATCCAGAAAAAGATTTAAAAGTTATTCATATTGCCGGAACCAACGGCAAGGGTTCTACAAGTGCTTTTATATCAAATATTTTAATAGAAGCAGGTTATAATGTAGGTTTGTTCTCTTCTCCTTTTTTACAAATATTCAATGAACGGATAAGACTGAACAATAAAAATATCCCTAATCAAACATTAGCGGATATAACGGCTTTCGTTAAAGACAAAATAGATGAGATGGTTTCTTCGGGAAAAGATCATCCGACAGAATTTGAAATTGTTACAGCCATTGCATTTGAATATTATAAAAGAGAAAATGTAGATATGGTGGTTTTAGAAGTAGGAATGGGAGGAAGACTCGATTCGACAAATGTGGTAAATGTGCCTCTGTGTACAGTTATTACACCTATTGCAATGGATCATATTGATTATTTAGGCGAAACAATCGAGGAAATTGCGGGAGAAAAAGCAGGTATTATCAAGGATGGTGTGTCTGTAGTCGTTCATCCTCAAGAGATTAAAGCCAGCGAAGTTATTGAAAGAATCACTAAAGAAAAAAATGCTCCGCTTACTATAGTGGATTTATCTTCAATAGAAATTACGAAGGAAACTTTAACTGAAACAAAATTCAAATACGAAGGTAATATTTATTCAATTTCCTTGTTAGGAAGACATCAGACAAGAAATGCTTCAGTAGCGATTAATGTAATGAAAAATTTGAATGATATCAGTGATTTTTCTATTGATCAAAAGAGTATAGAGCGAGGGCTTAAAGGGACCGTATGGCCGGGGAGAATGGAGATATTAAACAAAAAACCTTTAATTATCATAGATGGTGCCCATAATACACATGGTGCAAAAAGTCTTAGAGATACAATAGAACATTTACTGAAAGGAAGAAAAGTTATCGGCGTAATCGGTATTTTAGCTGATAAAGAAGTAGATGAAATGTTAGAATTAGTGGTTCCGCTATTTGATGAAGTGATAGTTACTGAGCCGAATTCGCCTAGAAGCATGTCTTATACCGAGTTGACTTCCAAAGTTAAAAAGTATAATAATCATGTTCTAGGATATGAAAGAATTTTAGAAGCGGTTATTGAAGCAAGATCAAAGGTAGGTAAAGATGATGTCGTATTAGTCTTTGGTTCACTGTATATGATAGGTGAAGTCAGATCGATATTGACTGAGTAGAGTGGAATGAGGTATACGTTGTTTTTATAAGCGTATATCTTTTCTATTTTAATGAATTAAATCAATAAATATATTATAATAAGGAATACTATTGAAATAGTATTACAATTTTATTTAGGAGTGATAAAATGAATTATAGAATAGTATTGGCATCGAATTCACCAAGAAGAAATGAAATGCTGTCAAAATTCTTAAATGAATTTGAAGTGATTGCAAGTGAGTATGAAGAAAACATTGATAATTACGGGAATCCTAAAATTGAAGTTATGAAGGCTGCTCTGTTAAAAGGCATGAATGTTGTTGATAAAGTTGATAAGCCAAGTATAATTATTGCAGCAGATACTGTTGTGTTTTATGAAAGTATATTAGAAAAACCTAAATCAGAAGAGGAAGCAAAGATGATGCTTAAAACCCTTAGTAATAAATGGCATGATGTGTATACAGGGTTTGCAATAATTGATAGCACTACGAATAAAAGCATTATCAATTTTGAAAAAACAAGAGTGAAATTTAATAATCTCAGTAGTGAATTAATCGATTGGTATGTCGCATCCAAGGAACCTATGGATAAAGCGGGAGCATACGGAATTCAAGATTTAGGAGCACTTTTAGTTGAAAAAATAGAGGGAGATTATTTTAATGTTGTAGGTTTTCCGATTTCGAAGATTCATGAAATGCTATGTAGTCATTTTAATTATAAATTTTTTTAAGAAGGAGCATTCATGATTAAAGATTTGCCTTTAAATGAAAGACCTAGAGAAAAAATGCTGAATCACGGTTCGAAAAAGCTTTCTAATGCAGAAATATTGGCTATATTGATTCAAACGGGAAGCAAGAATGAATCAGCATTGGAATTGGCGCAGAGAGTATTGGAGTTGATGACAAGCGGTATTCATGAACTGAATAATACGACTGTACAAGAATTGTGCAAGGTCAAAGGCATTGGCCCATCTAAAGCTGTTCAAATTCTGGCTGCGGTTGAGTTGGCGAATCGCATCAACATGGATGAATTTTTAATTAAAGAAAAAATTTTATCACCTGCAGATATATATAATTTTTTAGGGCGGGACATGAAACATTTTAAAAAGGAAGTTTTCAGGACGGTTTTTTTAGATACAAAAAATCGTGTGATAGATTATGAAGATATTTCTATCGGGAGTCTTAATACATCTATCGTCCACCCGAGAGAAGTATTTAATCGAGCTATTAAAAAGAGTGCTGCTGGTGTTGTTTTGATGCATAATCATCCTAGTGGAAATCCGAATCCGTCAAACGAGGATATAAGTATTACCAAAAGATTATCTAAAGCAGGAGATTTGTTAGGTATAAAAGTTCTCGACCATGTTATAATTGGTATTGGAAAGTATTTTAGTATGAAAGAGGAAAATTTGATATAGAATGAGAGGATTTAGTTATGACAATATTTAAATGTTTAATAAAAGACTTAGGAATAGATTTAGGAACAGCA
>JAYENG010000292.1:0-30416 GCA_034721975.1 Bacillota bacterium | reverse complement strand
GTAAAATACTTAATTACCTTACACCAGATGAAGCCTTTGATGATGAACTCTATGAAATATATCAATAATAGGCATACATATTTTTACAGTTGAAAATTAGTTCAATTTGTCATTGCAATTTTAGAATAGAAAAAATTTCTTCTGACGCCAAAAAATCTGTTTATTTCATTCCATCTTTTTTTATAATCATTGTTGATAAATAAGGAATTTTATTTTTCTCCAATGTCTCGATATCATCGATTATGTTCTCTTCATTTGTTCCGACCTTTGAAATTAATGTAAATTTCTTTTCTAACCCTTTGTCTTTCAACATTTTTATGATTTCTTCAGGATTATTCGAAGGTTTCATCAATACTATATTATCATTATGAACAATCGCATTACCTAGTTCTTCATTGTTCTTTTTTCTTACAGGTACTATCGCCAAACTTTCTTCAGCAACCATCAATGATACCTTTATTTTACACGCGACATCGCAAAACGAAGTAATGCCAGGAACAATTTCTACATCCACTGAATCGACATACGGTAGTACGTACATGAACGTACTATATACCGCAGGGTCGCCTAATGTAATAAATGCCCCTGTCTTGTTCCCTGATAAAATCTCAGAAATAATCGCTCCATTCTTTTTCCACATCCTATTTAATTCATCTTCCTGATAATTCATAGGAAAAACAAGATTGACAATTTTAATTTGATTGTTTTCTATATGTTCACTTACAATTTCAAAAGCGAAACTTTCTGCGCCTTCTCTCTTTACAGGGCAAAAGAGATAATCCACCTCATTTATAATCCGTTTCGCCTTGATAGTCAATAATTCTGGATCACCCGGCCCAACGCCTATCCCAAACAATTTCCCCATATTCCACGTCACCTCTTATTAATATTTATATCTGATACAATTCGACTCGTCTTCTTGCAATATAATTGACCTTTGAATCTTTATTTCTTATTTTATTGATTTTTACATTATTTAAAGTTACAACTGCCATTTTTTCTTCGCGGTCATAATTTTCATATATGACATTTCCCTTTGGATCTGTCACCATCACTCCTCCGTCATATAGAAGACCGTATGAAACCCCTGTAAGATTCATACAAATGATATATTGAGAAAAATCATAACCTCTCGATGGAATATATTTATTCCATATATCTTTTCTCCCGCCGCAGTTGATCGGCGAAGCAAATGGCAAAAGCATAACTTCTGCGCCGCGAATCGAATGACTTAAAAACATTTCAGGTATATGACTTTCAATACATATCGCAGTGCCGAATATCGCATCACTTGTCTCAAATGAATTTAGATTGCCACCTTTTTCAAATATAAGCGATTCTTTTTTTCCCAAGTGGCTTTTATGATAAATTTCCTTTTCCCCAGTAGCTTTAATCATAATATAGCTATTGTAAATTTTATCATCAATCGATAGATTGGCTCCTGTAAAAAGTGTCACTTTATTTCTCATGCATGCATCGATCAAACTGATAAATATATCATCGTCAAAATTTATTGTTTTCAATTTGTTCGCATCAGATGTATAACCAGTCAAGGCGCATTCACCGAAGGCGATATATTTCGCATTATTTTTTGCCGCTTCTTCAATATAACAAATAGTTTTTTGAACATTCTTTTTCACATCTTCAATATTGTTTTCCATTTGAACAATGGCTATTTTAATCGTATTCATTTTGCACCTCAAAATTTATTCGATTTCTTTTATTTTATTTATGAATATGTCGGCAATTCTTTCATTCTCACCTAATCCGCTTAGCATGCACTCTACACTTATACCCTCAGATTCCAATATCGACTTCCACGAATCCTTCTCATCGCCGGCCATATCATTCTGTGCATGATCTCCTGCAACAATCATAAGCGGAATCAGATACAGTTTCTCATACTTCGATTTAAGTTCACTCGTTATATCTTCTAATTCTGGATATCCCTCGACAGTGGCTATATATACATCATTTCGCTTTTCATCCATCCGCCTTTGAAGCAGGCTGTAAGCGGCATTGGCAAAATGCTCTGTCCCGTGGCCCATTAAAACTATACCTTCATCATCTTTCAATTCCGGAAATTTAAACTCTATCGCTTCTATCATTTCATCGTAGCTCTCGATATCATCCAATAAAGGCATGCCTAGTCTTATTTTCACTCCATCTATATGATTAGCTTTTGCAACCGACTTCTCGATCTTGCCGTACTCAAAGCCTGGAATCACATGCAAGGGTTGAACGATTATATCTTTTATTCCGTCATCGATCATCTTCATCAGAGCTTCATATGGTGTGTCTATTTCAATATTATCGATTTCCTTCATTTTTTTTATAATGATGTTTGATGTAAATGCTCTTTTTACAACATATTCACCAAATGAATCTTTTATTCTATTTTCAATACTGTCAATGCATTTTTCTCTTGTATCTTTATAACTCGTTCCAAAACTTACTACCAATATTCCTTTTTCCATTTTTAATTCCCCCTTTTATATTTATTCCCATTCATAGAAGCCTAGTTCATCACTCATTTTTGTGTATAATCCATCTCCATTATAAAATTCCTTCATGATTTCATCGCCTTCTTTTGCAACATCTAAATCTTTAAATTCATCTGGGTATAATAATTTTGCAATATAATAAACTTCAGTAAGTTCAGTCGCAACATCATAACCTCTCATTTGTCCCTTTGTAGGGAAAATATCATTATTCTTTATCGCCTCGACACTCTTTATAATCTGATTCTCTTTGATGATTTCAATTGTATTGAATCCCTCTACATCGCCTATTGTCGCAGTTTGTCTTAAAATCACATCTGGATTCCATTTCACAACTTGCTCTATGGTGGTTTTATATTTTCCATATGGAATCAGATTACCTTCCGCCGCAACATTCATCGCTCCCGCAAGTTCAAAAGCTTCATATCTTCCGTTTGTCTGCGGATCACCTAAAGTCCTGATCCAATAAAAAATTCTTTTCTTTTCTTCAGTCGGAATGTTGTCGGTGATATCTGTTATTCTTTCAATTCTTTCTCTCGTGAATTCTATCAAGCCGACAGCCCTGTCTTCTTTACCGATCGCTTTTCCAACCGCGTTGAACATTTCGAGGTTGAAACTTCCGTAGCCTCCAACACACATTACCGGAACATTCAATTGCTTTGAAAGAGTATCGGCATATTCTTTTTTATCCCATAACACAAAAATAAGATCGGGTTTCAGGTCGATTATTTTTTCAATGTTCGGTTCCTTGTAACTTCCGACATTAGGTAGGTCTTTCAATTCCGGAGCAACGTTGATAGCCGTTTTATAAACACTTTTCAGCGGTCCGTCCGCCATAAATCCATGATGGTCGTTAGCACTCATTCCCACTAACCTATCCTCGGCGCCGAGCTGTATCAATGTTCTAACCCCTTCTAGATATGTCAAATCTACAATTCTTTTCGCCTCGCTTTTTAGTACCACTTCTCTTTCTGAACAATCAACCACTCTGATTTCATCTATTGCTTCTTCGGCGACATCATTCGATTCAACTGTTTTTCCATCACTGCACCCAACTACTGTAATCATCATTAAACTCATTACAAATATACTTGCTACTTTGAAAATCATATTCATTTTCATTCCTCCGTTTTCTATATTTTTCTTATCTTCAAAGGCACTATATGCGGTTTATCTTCGATTTTAGTTATGTATGACTCAATCCCATATATTGAAGATATGTTCTCTTTTGTCAACACTTCCTTTGCATCACCATTTGCGGATATTTCGCCATTGTTCAAAATTATTATTTTATCCGAAAATCGACTCGCAATATTTAAATCATGCAAAATCATAACAACAGTAATACCAAACTCAGAAGAAAGTTTTTTAACTAAATCCATGACTTCCAATTGATGTCTGATATCCAAATTGCTTATTGCCTCATCCAACAGCAAAATTTCAGTTTCTTGCGCCATCGCCTTTGCAATGACAACCTTTTGTTTTTGTCCACCGCTCAATTGATTGAAGTTTCTCATAGCTAAATGCTCTATACTTAACATTTTCAAGGCATCGAGCACTTTTAAATGATTCTCTTTCTTACTTTTTAAATTCATATGCAATCGTCTACCGAGCAATACCATATCAAATACTTTCAATGGAAATATCGATGCTGTAACTTGAGGGACATATGCGATTTTTTTTGCAATATCTTCCCTGCTCATTCCACTTAGTTTTTTTCCATCGATTACAATTTCACCTTTTTTGCATTTAAGAAGCCCATCCATACATTTTATCAAAGTGGATTTACCTGCTCCATTCGGCCCCAGAATCGAAACACATTGTCCCTTCAACACTGTAAAATTGATATCCTTTAAAATTTTTTCGTTAGAGTATGCAAATTCCAGATTATTCACTTTGATTTCCATCAGCAATCTCCTCGTCTTCTTCTCATAATTAGATAAATGAACATTGGAACTCCTAAAAAAGATGTCATTATTCCAATGGGAATGGTTACTGGTGAGATCAGATTCATTCCGATAAAATCCGACACTGCCAATAACAAAGCTCCAACCAACCCAGAAACGGGAACGACAAAATTATTGTCGCCGCCTCCGATCAAACGCGTAATATGCGGTGCCACGAGACCTACAAACCCTATTGTTCCTGTAAAGCAAATGGTTGTGGAGATAACTAACGATGATACTATAAGCAATATCGCTCTAGTTTTTTCAACATTGACGCCCAGGCTCTCTGCATCATCTTCTCCCGAACTGATAAAATTCAAATCTTTTGATTTGATGATTAAAAAAGGCATGCATACCAAAAGAATCGGGGTTATAAATGATAGAGTATCCCATGTTCCCTTAGACAAACTTCCAACCATCCAAAACAGCACTTCAGAAACCAATGCAGAATCGGCAAAATACTGCAATACGGTTATGCTTGCACTAAACAGATGGGAAAATGCTATCCCCATTAAAATCATCATTTCCGGTGTCGTTCTCTTTATTTTTGATATTGATAAAACCACAATGGATGTAAGCATTGAAAAAAAGAATGCATTGGCAATAATGTAATACGGGCCAGATCCAATGCTTTTGCCTAATATGATTGCAAGAGCAGCTCCAAATCCGGCACCTGAAGAAACCCCCAATGTAAATGGACTTGCCATAGGGTTTCTAAGTACCGGCTGCATGATTGCTCCTGCTATCGCCAAAGAAAATCCTACAATTAAAGCCGTCAGTACTCTAGGTACTCTGACTAACCATATGATTCCTTCGATGCTCTCATTTGGTGATTTTATCAGCCCCGGAAAAATTTTATGCAATACCACTCTATACGACTCGTTCATCGTAATATCTAAAGGTCCTACAGTAATTGCAAATAGACTAAATAGTATAATTGTAAATATCAGCAGGATGATAAACAGAGTTTTTTTTGAACTATAATCTCTATATTCTTTCAATACACCATATTCGTCTACCTCTTGAACCATATAACCACCTTACATTCTCCAATAAATTTGTATGATTTTCTAAATTACTTCAAAAAAAAGCGCCAACCGAAGTCGACGAACATTATTGTTTAATAATTATGTCCATATCTTCCCTCCGAAGTATGTTTACACTATCAATGGGCAGGTTTCCTGACTCATATCATAAGTATATACTCAGATATTTACAGTAGCGGGGACTGTGTCGGATTTTAACCGACTTCCCTTTTAACCTAATTACTAGGCACCCAGTGATCTATTCAATTTTATTTATCATCTTTTCTTTTTATAATGATGACTGTAATATCTTTTTCCAGCGCCGGTATGATTTTTTCTTCCATACCACCTGTTTTTCCGCTGTCTTTTGTGACAAGACATTCGATATCATAATCGTCATATATGACTTCATTCATTTTTTGCGAAAAAGGGCCTTGAAGCGCCAATATTCGATTCGGTAAAAAACCCAAGTTTTCGCATTTTTCTATAACTTCCTTCATAGGCAACACTCTTAGAAAAAGTTTCTCTTTATTGTCGACCTCCTTGAAGAATTCAAGATTTCTACTCCCTATAGTCAAAAGAATATTTCCATTTATCATTTCAAGATGCTTTACAGCTTCACCATAACTTTCAACTGCAACAACATCCGATTTGTATTTATATAAAAGGCTTTCTCTATCTAGTCTTTCAACTTCAACGCTTTGAGATTTTGCAGCATTTTTGATGTTTTCAGAAACATTCAAAGCGTACGGATGAGTGGCATCCACTATTTTTTCAGGTTTGTGCTGCTCGATTATTCTTTTCATTTCATCGATATCCATAGGATGATGATATTTCTTTATTATATTTTCGTGCTCAGGATATAATGACGCACCATATGATGTCGCAGTACAAACAATTACCTTCTCGTCATCGTCGATAAGTTTTTTAACATGGTCTCTTCCATCTTTTGTTCCTGCAAAAACAATCATCATAATTTATATCCTCTTGGAGTGATTATTTTATCAAAATCTGTAAAAGTCATATGATTACCGATTATAATAGTCGTAGTCATATTTATTTCAGATTCGGTCATTTCACCTAAAGTCGTTATTTCAATGCTTTGATTTTGCCTATATGCATCCCTAACGATTCCGACAGGGGTTTTATCCGATTTATATTCCAATAATATATCACTGGCTTCGTCGATGATATCCGGACGAGCCTTGCTTTTAGGGTTATATATTACAACCACAAAATCCCCTTCGCCGGCGACATGAAGCCTTTTCTCGATCAAGGAAATATCAGTCAACCAATCCGACAGAGAAATAGTGACAAAATCATGCATAAGCGGCGCTCCCAAAAGCGAGGCCGCCGATTGAGAAGCCGATATGCCTGGAACAACTTCAATTTCAATTTTATCTTGTAAACCTTCAGTACGAATAATTTCATAGACCAAACCGGCCATTCCGTAAACACCGCTGTCACCGCTGGAAACCAACGCCACTTTATTTCCACTTAAAGTTTTTTCAACAGCTGTTTTACATCTTTCCACTTCTGTTCTCATTCCGCTTTTATATACATCTTTGTCTAGAATGAGAGCTCCGATGAGTTCGACATATTTATTATAACCGACCACGACATCACATTCTTTTATTACTTCATGACATCTTATCGTCATTTGTTTCAAATCTCCAGGACCTATTCCCACAACATATATCTTATTCAATTATTTTCTCCTCCATATAGAAACCGTTACTCCGCTCAGTTTTGTTTTCCCAACAATTTTTTCTCCATTATCAGAACAAATGCATCCCGCAGGTTCAGATACGTTATATACGCCTATCGATTTTTTTACAAATGCCGAACCTTCAAATCTGTTTTCTATTTCTCCAATATCATCGACGCTCACAATTTTCAGCTGCACTCCAAGTTCTTTCGCAGCTTCTAACAATCCTTTTTCATTCGCCTTTATTTCAATTGTAGCAAGACAGAAAATCGCCTTTTCATGGATTTTGTATTTTTTAAGCATCGAATATATACTTTCAATTATATGGTCTTTGCTTATTCCTTTTCTACATCCGATCCCGACAACTATTTTTTTAGGAATCAATTGAACAAAGGGTACTTTTATATCGAGATTCGCTTTCTCGGAGACAACGATCGCTCCATCATATTTATTCACATTGCCTATATCATCACTTATCAAACGGCTATGATCTGCGCCATAAATCATAATTGATTCATCGTTTAGAATCCTCGCAGTAATATCTTTGGCACTTGCCATATCATCTATTCCCAAGTCGAGTTTTTTAGCCAACATATCGACTGCAGGTTTATCCAGCACATCAGATGCTGTGGTTATAACTGCCTGGGATCCTATCTTTCCCTCTAGAAGAAGACTTATTCCATTAGCCCCTCCGATGTGTCCCGATAAAAGAGATACTGCATATTTCCCCTTCTCGTCGAGCACCAATACAGCAGGATCCACAGTCTTTGATACAATTTGACTTGCAATGCTTCTAACAACTATTCCGGATGCCATGACACATATCAGCGCATCGTAGTTTTTAAAAGCATGGCTCATCATTTCATTGAAGTTGTCAAATTCCTTGTCAACCATACCATCACTTCTTTTTTCAATGGTCATAATGGTGCAAGGGATATCCACTTCATCTTTTATTCTCTTGCATAATTTCAGCCCTTCTTTTGTAAGAGACATCAACACCCATTTCCCATTTGTTTCAGTCATCATTTTTCTTCGCATTTCTATATTCGTGCGAAAAACTGGGACTGTAGAGCTTTGAAAGTTCATATTTGTCTCCTAAAAAATCACCTACAAGAATTTGAGCAGTCTTTGTAATGTTTTCCGCTTTTACTTTTTCCTTTATATTGCTCAAATCTCCAATCACTATCTTTTGATCGGGCCATGTAACTCTTTGAATTACAGCAACCGGTGTTCCCTCAGGATAATGCTGCATCAATTTTTCAACTACATCATCAATCATTCCTACAGACAAGAATATCGCCATGGATGCTCTATGAGAAGCCAACAGTTCCAAAGATTCCTCTTCCGGCACTTTAGTTCTACCTGAAATTCTAGTGCATATGACACTCTGCGAAACTCCAGGCAAGGTGAATTCTTTCCCCAGTGCAGCTGCAGATGCAGTAAAAGAAGAAACTCCAGGGACGATCTCCCACGATATGTTTTTTTCATTGAGCATATCTATCTGCTCTCTAATCGCACCGTAGATAGATGGATCGCCTGTATGAACTCTCGCCACCTGTTTTCCCGCATTATATGCCTTAGTTATAATATCGGCAACTTCATCGAGATCAAGTTTTGCACTGTTATAGATTTCAGCGTCATTTCGGCAACTTTCAATAACCTGTCTCGGCACCAACGAACCTGCATATATGATCACCTGAGAAGTATCTATGATTCTTTTTCCTTTGATAGTCAATAAATCTGGATCTCCAGGACCCGCTCCGACAAAAAAAACTTTAGTCATCATTACTTTTTAACTCCTTTAATGATATAAATAGGATTATTTGATTGCATCATTGTATATGAAGCGACACTTTTTCCCTTTGTTATTTGCATATGTGTAATATCTATATCCTCATATTTGTATTCTTTTAAAAGATCGATAAACTTGACGGTATTTTCAAGCGTTACAAAATTTGCAACGATTCTTCCACTTGAATTTAGATTTTTTTCCGCCCATTCGAAAATTTCTTTGAGTTTTCCTTTGGACCCACCGATAAATATCGCATCTACTTTGTCGATTGGAATATCTACATGAGGAAACAAGCCATTTATAAGTTCATAATTCTTTATATTGAAATGGTTTAAATTCTTCTTTGTAAGCGCAATCGCTTCTTTCTTTGTTTCAACCGCATACACTTTTTTGCAGATAAACGCCCCTTCAACTGTTACAGAACCCGTCCCGGAACCGATGTCTATCATGATATCTTCTTTATCAAGTTCAAGCTTCGACATGGTAACGGCCCTTACCTCTGATTTTGTCATAGGAACATCCTCGCGAAAGAAATGTTTATCGGGGACGCCTATGCCTTTATATTTGTATATCTTCATCATAAATCACCACGACATTCAACGGATCGGCATCGTAATCAATCGCTTCTGCCAATCTCATTTTGCTTATTTTTTCATCTTCATATCCAAGTCTTTCGCCTATCGCCATTATTTTTTTATCTATTCCAGCTTCGATCAATTCTTTTGCTATAACAGATGGAGTCACCAAACCATCCGTTAAAACGCATAGTTTTTCTGATGATTTCGCCAACATGGCAATATCTGTTTTTCTGCCGTGCAAACTGACAATCGCCGCATCATGCCACATCATTTCTAATCTTGCAAAAAAAACCTGTATCGAAGATATTCCCGGAATGACTTCGATAGGTATATTTGATAAATTCCTTTTTAAATAACCTAAAAAACTATGAAAGCCGGGATCGCCCGAAACCAAAATACATATCTGTTCTTGTTCATAGAATTTTTTTATATATTCAATTGCATCATCGAATCCGTTTTCCAAATATACCTGTTGTTTATCAACCATATCCAGTCCATCTAAATGCCTTTTTGCACCTATCAATGTATCCGCAGTTAGAATTAAATTTTCAGCACGCGGTAAACGATATTCATAATTTGAAACACCCATGCCGATTACATATACTTTCGCCATCATTTAAACTCCCCAATCATCGCCTTTGCATTTTCGGTCATCGTCAAAAATCCTTTTTTAAAACTGAACATCACTACTCCTATTTCAATTTCCGAATAGACCCTTCTCTTAAGTTTTTCTTCTACTTCATTGGCGATTCTCTCTAGGACGCAATCAGAAATTTTATTATCATGTAAAATTTCCACCGCCGCATCAGTGCTAACAGCGTCTAAAACATCACCCAGCACTTCACAAGAAGCTCCACATCTTACAGAATGGCTTGCAATGATTTCCATTCTACAATCTCCGTTTCGACTGTGGGTATTCATTATTCCCCCGGCGACTTTTACACCTTTTCCTAAATGTGATACAAATAAAATTCGTTTTATTCCCTTTGCCTTGGCGCTATCGATGGATTCTCCGATGAAATTGCTGATTTTAAGTCCATAGCCCATATTCAATTTCAATTCTTCCTTTGCAAACCGCCATCCGAAATTGCCCGGACAAAGAATAAACTGATCTATCCCATTCTCGTTGAGAATATTCATTTCAAGAAGTATAGAAGAAATCAAAGCCTTTTCACTCATCGGTTCGACAATCCCGCTTGTTCCAAGTATTGAAATACCGTCAATTATGCCAAGCTTTTCATTGAAAGTCTTTTTAGCGATTTCTTCTCCACCGGGAGCAGAAATTTCTATATTGAAACCCCCGCTATAATTGAATTCATTTGCAACCATCAAAATATTTTCACTGATCATTTTCAGCGGCACGGGATTTATCGCCGATTTTCCCACATCGATTTGCAATCCAGGTTTAGTCGCTATTCCGATTCCCTCTCCGCCTGAAATATTTATCCCTTCAGAGACAAGTGAAACTTCAGCATAAATTTTTAGATTGTCAGTAGCATCAGGGTCGTCTCCTGCATCTTTTCTTATTGCACAAATCACTTTATTCTTTGAAATATTTATATCTTCAACATCCAAAGTCAACAGCCAACCCTTCGGTGTCATCAAGTTAACTGAATATAACGTTTCATTTTTTAAAAGCATCCACGCGGCAGCCTTTGTTGCGGCAGATGCACATGAACCGGTTGTGTACCCATATCTGAGTTTTTTATTGTCTTTATAAACATACTTCTCCATTTACATTACCTTTCGTTGTTCAAGATATAAAAAAGAGCATTTAAAACTGCGACACTTATGGTCGATCCGCCCTTTCTACCTTGAATGGAAATCGATGGAACATCTATATCTAGGAGCAATTCTTTTGATTCTTTCGCTCCTACGAACCCGACTGGAACACCAAAAATAAAATCCGGCTTCACTTTGTTTTCCTTTACCAATTCAATCAATTTATATAGAGCGGTAGGTGCATTCCCGATGACAAATCCTCTTATCTCATCGCATTTGCATGCTTTTTCCATCGACACAGTAGACCTTGTAACACATCTTTTTTTCGCTTCTATGGCTACGTCTTCATCAGAAACAAAATTTACAAGTTCACAGCCGAATTGTCTAAGCTTCTTTTTATTTACTCCAGCTGCAATCATTTTTGTATCCACGTAGATTTTACATCCTTTTTCTAGAGTCGTAAGACTTTTGTCCACGGCCCCGCCTTTGAATACAATCTGGTCCGCCAAGCTGAAATCAGCAGTTGTATGAATAATCCTTTTTACAATTTTCATTTGATTTTCATCAAAATCGTAATCTTTTATCTCTTTAAGTTCTTTTTCAATAATTTCAAAACTTCTATTCTCTATCCCCATAGGGTTGTTTAAATAACTCATTTTACAAATACCTTCCTTATCAGCTCCAGGTTAGATAAAAACAGTACGTGATCATATGTGGCAAGAGTGTTTTTTTTATTGATTCCACATGTCCATTCTTTCAGCAGTTTTCCATCCCTTATTTTCTCCACCTTGTATGCTCTCTTTTCTTCTCCGATATCGATCAATTTGGAATGATGAAATTCATGAGCTGGAAATTCCAATTCATCGCATTTCACATTTACATATCCAAACCTTTGAAGTCTCTTTTGCATTACGGTATGCCCTTTAATGAATCCGCTCATCGGATACTTTTCGCCGTCTATAGTTGTTATGCTTTCGGTAAGGTACATAAGCCCTCCGCATTCTGCATAACCTATCAGTCCACTATCCAGTCTTTCTTTTAAAACTGATCTGAACCGAACGTTTTCCGAGAGTTCTTTAGCAAATACCTCTGGAAAACCTCCTCCTAAGTAAATAGCATGGATATCTTTCGGCAATTCACTATCGGTATTGGGGTTTACATCTACAAGTTCAATTCCAAGCTTTTTTAAAATATCGATGTTCGATTGATAATAAAAAGAAAATGCTTTAGATTTTGCTATGGCGATACGTTTACCTGAAAAGCAAGGTTTATATTTATCTATGAAATTTGATAAATCAACAGGCATTTTCGCTTCCTCATCTTTTATAGAGTCGGCGACATCTGCGATTTTTTCTAGATCTATCGTCTCGGAAATTATATTGGCCAGTTCATCGATTTTTTTACTAAGAGTTTCAACTTCATCGGCAGGAATCAGCCCGAGATGACGACTGTTTAAAGAAACATCATTATTTTTAAATAAATATCCGAAACACCTTATGTTCGTGTAGTGTTCTATAGCTTTTTTTATCATCTCGTAGTGAGCTTCACCAGAAACGCGATTTACAATAACCCCGGCGATATCAACATCTAAATCGAACATTTTGTATCCCAGCACTTCAGCTGCAGCGCTCGTAGCCACCGCACCTCCGTCGATTACCAACACCACAGGAACATTCAATATCTTGGAAACATGGGCAGTGCTCGCGATGGTATCGACCACTCCAAATCCATCGTATAAACCCATGACTCCTTCGATGATTTTGATAGAATTTTTATCTGATTTTCTCTTTGAGTACTCATATCTAACTTTTTCTTCTCCAAGCAGATAAGCATCTAGATTATATGATGGGTTTTTTGATATGAAACTATGAAAACCCGTATCGATATAATCGGGGCCCACTTTATATGGATATACTTCATAACCTTTTTTCCTAAATGCCGCCATCAAACCCATGCTGATTGTTGTTTTGCCTACTCCGCTGTTTGTTCCGGCAATGATGATTCCCGCCATACGCTAAAGTCCTTTCTTGAATGTATATTCTGGTATGAATACCGAATAATCGTAATTTTCATCACTTACAATTCGCCCGCCTATACCGAATACATCTTTTAACAATTCCAATGTGATAATCTTCTTTGGATTTCCCCTTTGATAAATATCTCCGTTTTTTATTACTATTATTTCTTTTGAATACCTCACAGCTTGGTTTATATCATGCAGTACCATAACAATGGTGATACCGTGTTTTTCATTGAGTTCTTTGACCAATTCAAGCACTTCGAACTGATGTGAAATATCTAAAAATGTTGTAGGTTCATCCAGCAGCAAAACATCCGGTTGCTGAGCGAGACACATTGCAAACCACGCTCTTTGTCTCTCTCCTCCAGATAAAGTAGAGATATATCTGGTTTGCAAACTTTTCATTTTACTTGATTCCAGTGCCCAGTTGATTATCTCTTTATCATCGTCATTCAATCTTTGAGAAAAACTAAGATATGGATGTCGCCCGTATGAAACTAAATCATAAACTGTAAAATCCTCAGGGGCTGAATGTATCTGTGGTAAAATAGACAATATTTTTGCAATGTCCTTGTTTTTCATTTTCCTGATATTCTTACCGTCTAAAATAACGCTGCCGCTTTTAGGCGTCAATGTGCGTGACAAAGCTTTAATAAGTGTCGACTTTCCACTTCCATTTACTCCGATAATTGTTGTGACACTTCCACTTTTCACCTCTAAATCAATATTGTTTAAAATTTCTGTATCTGAATATCCTAAATTCAATTTTTGGGTTTCTAAAATATTTTTCATGCTTGATTAGTCCTGCCTTTTATCCCATTTCTAAGCAAGTAAAGGAAAAATGGTCCTCCTATTGCTGCCATTATTATTCCCACCGGCAATTCTATAGGACTTAAAATCGTTCTCGCAATCGTATCGCATAAAATTAGAATCAATGCTCCCAACAGTGCACTTGCCGGAAGTAGATATCTATAATCCGAACCGATTATCATTCTTGCAATATGGGGTACTATAAGTCCGACAAATCCTAAAAGACCGACAATGCTGACCGCACTTGCCGCCAATAGCGATGCCAAGGCTATCATGATAAATCTCGTCATCTCCAGATTTACGCCGAGACTCTTTGCAACATCGTCTCCAAGCTGTAGAATATTCAGCTTCTTGGCGATTAGGATTGAACTGATCAATCCTATAAGTGCATAAGGCCAAATAAGGCCGGCTTGTTTAAACCCGACTGTGCTCAGTCCTCCAACCATAAAATCGACAACGCCGTAAACCCTATCCGGAAAGAAAATCAACAACGTATTGATCCCCGCGCCTATAAACGATGATATGGCAATTCCAGATAAAATTACTCTCAAGGGTGATATTCCATCTTTCCACGAAAGGATATATATGGTCATGGTCGTTAAAAGAGCTCCTATAAATGACATCGGTGTAACAAGATAGGTAAGGTGAGGAAACAATATCATAATAGTTATCGCCGCAAGACCCGCGCCGGCAGATACTCCAATTATATTGGGGGAGGCAAGGGGGTTTTTCATAACCCCCTGCAAAATTGCTCCCGACAGCGCCAAACACATACCAACTAATCCTGCAACAATATTTCTCGAAAATCTAATCGACCATATAATCGCTCTATTCATTCCTTCTCTTTCAAAAAATATCGCTTTTACTACATCGATGAATGATAAATTATAAGTACCAAATGTCGTCGCCACGATTAATGCTAAAAAACATGAAATTATCAATAAAACTATTACACTGACTCTATACGCTTTTCTCTCATGAAGATTATTCATAATAATCAAAGATATCTTCTCCTCAACTAATTTATCATTTCACTATCGAATTCACTGAAATTCTCATTAGGATACAATAATTTAGCCATAGTCAAATATGCTTCGAAATATCTTTTGTTCGGCTTATACATAAAAAGATTTTTATCAAGAAAGTGTATATTTCCATCTTTTACAGCATCTATTTCATTCCACGCCTCATTCGACATAGCATTTACTTCAAGAGTGTTTTTGCAATCATCAATATTTCCCATTGTCTTGATCAAGATAATTTTTGGATTTCTTTCTACAATAGTTTCTAAGCTAAAATCGATTCTTGTTTTTCCCTCGGCGATGTTTTCTTTGACAATGTTCTTTCCACCAAGCTCTTTGACGATTGCACCAGTCGTCCCCTCTTCATTTTCAATAGATAGAGATTTCGATGTAGAAAACAATACCATCGCTTCAGGCCCTTCGATATTTCCGACTTTCTCCTTCAACTTATCCATATTGCTTATCATTGGTTCAATCGTTTCTTCAAATACCGATGTATCCCCTGTTATATGGGCGAACACTTCAACAACTTGCAAGAATTCATCAAAAGTAGTGTAATCGACATAGCAAGTATCGATATTGTTAGCTTTTAATTGATCTTCAATAGCTCTTTGCTTTGAAATTGTAGCTCTCATTATCACCATATCAGGATTAAGAGCAAGTACCGCTTCGATATTCGGTTGACTCCATTTACCCACTGTTTCAATATCCATCGCTTCTTCAGGAACACCGGTAGTTCCATTTACCCTGCCTACTGCTTCTGCTCCTGTCATATACCATAAATCTAAATATGAATTATATAGTGAAATTACTCTACTGGGATTTTTCTTTACTGTAATCAATTCTCCACCTACATCTTTAAAAGTAAGCGTTGTGTCCGTCTCTTCGACTATTAGAGATTCTTTTACAATAGTTGGTTCATCCTGTTCATCCGAAATTTGTTCGTTTTCCACTGTGGGTTCTACAGTTTCTTGAACACATCCCGTTACTAAAATCAACATGGTAACTACTACAAAAATCAAAGCAATAATCTTCGTATTCATTCTTCTCATAATATATTTCCTCCAAGTTTCAAATATTTTGCAATAAAAAAACTGACACAAAAAAGTATCAGCTTAAATCAAATTTACTATAAATTTTAATCTATGGCTTCTCACCGAAGCTGATCACATATCCAAGGCAGGTTTCCTGGCTCATAGTTCATTTTACTCTCTCGCCTTCCCGGTTTCCCAGTGGCATTAAGATTTCATCACTATTTACAGTAACGGTGGCTGCTGAGGCTTTTAACCTCATTCCCTATTATTCTTTTCACAGACACCCTAGACGTTTGCTATTCAGTTAATTTTATTACAACTCATTATAGTATACATTAATTGATAATTCAACAATAAAATAATTCTTGATTATTCAGGCAAAACGACATTTAATAAAATACTTGTAATTGCAGCCAATGCCATCCCCGCAATTTCCATATTTAATGCGCCTATACTCATTGGGAAAACAGCTCCTCCCAAACCAAGAACCATAATCACAGCTGAAATTATCAGGTTTCTTGCTTTATTGAAATCAACTCGATTTTCAATCAATGACCTTATTCCGATAGAAGCTATCATCCCGAAGAGAATTATTGAAATTCCTCCAATAACCGCTGTAGGAATCGTGCTGATTACTGCACCTAATTTCGGGCTGAAACCCAATCCAATGGCAAAAACTGCAGCTATCTGCATTATTCTCGGATCCCAAGCACGTGTGAGTGCTAGCACTCCAGTGTTTTTCAGAATATGTTGTATTTGCCGGTCCGCCGAACATGGCAGAAATAGACGTTGCTATACCATCACCGATCAAGGTTCTGCTTAGACCAGGATCTTTCAATAAATCCTTTTCTACGGTAGCGCCAATAGCTACTACATCTCCAACATGCTCAACCATTGTTGCAATCGCGACAGGAGCTACTATTAAAATTGATTCAACAGTGAACTTGGCTAAAGTGAAATTCTGTATTCCGACAAATGCCGCTTCTTTAATCGCCGAGAAATCTACATTGCCTGTTGAAACCGCTAAAATACACCCGCAGATCAATCCGATGATTACGGGAATTACTTTAATAAAGCCTTTTCCGAAAACACTGACAATTGTAACTATCGAGAACGTTACTACTGCTAAGATCCAATTTTTCGACGCCATATCAATCGCGACAGGAGCCAGTTTCAATCCTATGACAATAATGATCGGTCCAGTTACAACAGGTGGAAAAAATTTAATTATCTTCTCAGCACCATATATGTTGATTAAAAGTGATAACGCTATGTATATAAGACCTGCGACAACAATGCCACCCTGAGCATAAGCCATTCCTGAAGTTGATGCAACTAACAAAATTGGAGCTATGTAAGCAAAAGATGAACCTAGAAACGCTGGAACTTTACCTTTCGTAATCAAATGAAAAATCAAAGTCCCAAGTCCTGCCATAAAAAGAGCAACTGAAATATCCAATCCCGTGATAATAGGAACTAGAACAGTTGCCCTAAACATGGTAAAAGTGTGCTGAATACCAAGAATAATTGTCTTGTATAATGGTAATTGATTAATGTCCCTTATTGCATTTTGATTGCCATTCCTAATGCAACTTCCTCCTTTTCCCTCAAATATTATATTTCATTCATACTCTATTTGTATTATTATCATAAAGATATGCGAGAAATCATGAATCGATTATAACCCGATATATTTATTTTGTGAATAATTCACAAAATAAAACAAAAAACAAAGAAAAAGAATGGCTCACGCCATTCTTCATCGTTTCGAAACATCGTATGGTTCACCAGCCGCCTTAGGTCCAACAGATTTACCACTAAAAACAACTAGCGCAACTATAGTCAGTACATATGGTAGTGCATAGAAAAATTCTTCTGGAAATTTGGAGAGTATCTCAAAGTCTCCTGAATATATTCCAAACACTTGAGAAAATCCAAAGAATAATCCCGCTCCTAAAACACCCCATGGATTCCATTTACCGAAAATCAATGATGCCAAGGCAATGAAACCAGTACCGTGAATTGTCGCCATTGTATATTGTGTATCTTGTGTCAGAACCATGATCGATCCTCCAAGTCCTGCTAAAACTCCAGAAAGAACAACTCCATAATATCTCATTTTCTTTACACTGACACCCATACTGTCTACAGCTTGAGGATGTTCTCCAGAAGCTCTTAATCTTAACCCGAAAGTTGTTTTATACACTACAAACCAAACTACTACAACCAAAGCAATTGCTATATACGCTGTTGTATACATGTTTGAAAACAATATCGGTCCAATTACTGGAATCTTCGATAATCCAGGATAAGTAGTCTTTATAAACCCTCTTATAAACGAATCCGTCCTTTGTTGATGGAAAATAATCTGAGCGAAATAAATAGTCAAACCAATAGCCAATAAGTTGATTGCAGTTCCTGAGATAACCTGATTCGCCCTTAAATTGATACTTACGTATGCATGAATAAGTGCTACTAAAGCTCCAAAAAACATACCAATCAATAAACCTAGCCATGGTGCAGCCCCAGTTATCGGCTCTAACAAAACCGTAGCCGTCGCTGCTGAAAATGCACCAATCATCATTAATCCTTCAAGTGCGATATTTATAACACCACTACGTTCACTAAAAAGTCCACCTAAAGCAGTAATTATTATTGGAGTCGAAAATATTAACGTTAGAGATAACATTGAAAATAATGTATTCATTTATTTCCCCTCCTTTTCCTGCTTTTTCGCATATGTTCTAAGCCACATCTCAAAACCATATTTCATTGCTACAAATAATACTATTAATGAAGAAATGATCTTTGCAATTTCTAAAGGTACGCCATTAGCTTGCATTAACGGCTGTGCACTCTTAAGACCACCGAACAGCAGTCCGCTCAAGAGTACTCCTATTGCAGCAGTACCACCTAATAAGGCAACAGCGATTCCGTCAAACCCATAGTTTTCAAAACCAACCAAAACACGTCCATAATCAAATGTTCCAATCGATAACATAGCTCCTGCCAATCCAGCGAACGCACCAGCTATCATCATTGAGTACACTACATTTCTAGTAACTTTCATTCCGGCATATTTCGATGCATCGGGATTAAATCCAACTGATCTCAACTCAAAACCAAAAGATGTTTTTTCTATTATGTACCAAAACACAAAAATTGACAAACCAACTACTATGATACCCCAATGCAATCTTGAATTATTAGTAATATTTGCAATAAAGTCGCTTTGAAGCGTTCCGCTCGGATTTGATTTTACAGTTTTTATTAAAGAACTCCCTGGTAATTTTTTCAATAAATAATTAGTCGTATGTAACGCAGTATAGTTCATCATAATTGTTACAACAACTTCATGAACGTTATATTTTGCTTTTAAAATTCCCGGAACGAATCCCCATAAAGCTCCAGCTAATGCAGCTGATAATAAAACTATAGGTAAATGAATAATTGCAGGTAAATCCAACATTATGCTTGTTATCGTAGCAGCCATGGCTCCTACAAGCAACTGACCTTCGGCTCCAATATTAAATAATCCGGTTCTAAAAGCAAAAGCAACAGATAATCCAGTTAGTGTTATTGGTAACGCAGTAGTTAAAAATTCACCAAAATATCTCGCATTAAACATCTTGTCAGTAAATAATTTATCAAAATTAACTCCTGTCATTGTTCTAGCAAGGGCTTTAAAAGCTCCTAAAGGATTAATTCCTGTCAACAACATTACAATGGTACCAATTATAAAACTCAGAAGAATCGCAATGATTGGAACTGTAATCTTATATTTCGTTTCATCCAACAACAATTTTTTTATTTTACTCATTTTTGGCACCTACTCTTTTTGAACCAGACATCATAAGACCAATTTCTTTTTCATCTGTTTTTTTAGGATCCAAAATTCCTACTATTTCACCTTCGTAAATTACTGCAATACGATCCGATATATTAAGAATTTCATCCAATTCCAAAGAAATCATAAGAATTGCACGTTCTTTTTCTCTCTCTGCCACCAACCTACCATGAATATATTCAATAGCACCGACGTCAAGCCCTCGAGTTGGTTGAGCTGCAATAAGAAAATCAGGACTTCGATCAATTTCTCTACCTATGATCGCCTTCTGTTGATTACCTCCCGACATGCTACGTGCAAGAGTAATTGTTCCTTGTCCACTTCTAACATCAAATTCATCTATAATTTGCTGTGCTTTTTTTGTTATTTCATCGGGTTTAAGGATACCTCGTACCGAGTTGGGTTCTTTATAATAAGTTTGTAATACAAGATTTTCATCTAATCTAAAATCAAGTACTAAACCATATTTATGTCTATCCTGAGGAATATGTCCAACACCCGCCTCAGTTATTTTTCTAATTGAATAATTAGATATATCTTCATCATTCAATACAATTTTACCTGAATCGATTTTTCTCAAACCACTTAATGTTTCGATTAATTCTGTCTGTCCATTTCCATCAATCCCTGCAAGTCCCAAAATTTCTCCAGCATAAATATCCAATGATAGATTGTTGACAACCGTTAAACCTCTATTATCTTTTACATTCAAATTTTTTATTTCTATAATTTTTTTACCTTGTTTTCTTTCAGGTTTATCTACTTGGAAGAAAACCTCTCTTCCAACCATCATCTCAGCCAAATCTTTCTCAGTAACATCAGCCACGTTTACAGTTCCTATCATTTTACCACGTCTTAAAACTGTACAAGTATCGGCTACAGCTTTAATTTCTTTTAATTTATGCGTGATGAGAATAATAGATTTACCTTCTTTTGCAAACGTTCTCATAATATCCATTAAGTCTTCAATTTCTTGAGGTGTCAGAACTGCTGTCGGTTCATCGAAAATCAAAATCTCAGCATCTCTATAAAGCATTTTTGAAATTTCAACTCTCTGTTGCATTCCAACTGAAATATCTTCAATCTTTGAATCAGGGTCTACACTCAATCCATATTTTTCTGATGTTTCTTTAACTTTTTTTCTAGCTTTTTCAATATCGACTCTTCCAAAAGATTTCTTTGGTTCATCCCCCAAAATAATATTTTCAGTAACTGTGAAATTCTCAACCAACTTAAAATGTTGATGAACCATACCTATACCTAAATTATTAGCCACATGCGGGTCGCCAATATTCACTTCTTTACCATGAACTTTTATTTTCCCTTTATTTGGTCTATATAAACCAAATAAAATACTCATCAAAGTTGATTTTCCAGCACCATTCTCACCTAACAATGCATGAATTTCTCCTTTTTTCACCTGAAGAGTTACATCATCGTTTGCTCTAATGCCAGGAAAATCTTTTGTAATATTTAGCATTTCAATTACATATTCCACAACAATTCCCCCAATTATATAATAAGTATAATAATTATATCACGTTTTCATATAATTAATATCAAAAATACTTATAAAAAGAAAGTACTTCATATGGATAAAGTAAATAAAAAAGCCGGGGTTACCCCGGCTAGTATACTTCGGTTTTATTCTTGTAATCTAACTGGTGCTTCAGGAACTGTGATTTCGCCAGAAATTACTTTATCAGCATATTCTTGAATTGAAGTTTCCCACTCAGCATTTAAATTAGGATTTTTAGCCGGAATACTAACACCGCCATTCGCCAAGTTAAATACTAATATTTCACCTTTAAATTCATCATTCAATACGTTTTCACATACTGTATATGCAGCAACGTCGACTCTCTTCATCATAGAAGTCAAAATAACTGATTTGCCTGCTTCATAAATACCATCAATATATTGATCTTTGTCAACACCTATAATCCATACATCTTCGCCATTTATCACACGGTCTTTAGCTTCTTTTATAGCTCCATTACCTGTACCGCCAGCAGCATGATAGATTATATATGCGCCTTGTTCATAAAACTTAGATGCAATTGTTTGTCCCTTTTGAGCATCGTTGAAAGCTCCAGCATAATCAACTAAAACAGTCATGTCAGGATCGACAGCCCAAACACCAGCTTCAAAACCAGCTTCAAACTTTTGAATCAAGCCAAAGTCCATACCACCTAAGAAAGCAACTGTATCTTGTCCAGCATCTTGAGCTTTAAGAGCAGCGGCAACTCCTACCAAGAATGAACCTTCATGCTCTGCAAATACTGCACTTGTAACGTTTTCAGGACTTACTACCATGTCGATCAACAAGAATTTTTGATCAGGATACGATTCAGCAACTTCTGTCATTGAATCTTCAAATAAGAATCCTGGTGCAACGATTAAATCCATTTCTTCATCAGCAAATGTTGATAAGTTAGGTAAATAATCTGCATCTGATTCAGATTGAATATATTTGTAATCATCCTCTGATAAACCATTATCTTCAGCAAATTCTACAATACCTTCCCAAGTCCCTTGATTGAACGACTTGTCATCGATACCACCAATATCAGTTACTAAACCTACATTAAATGAAGGTTCCTCTACAACTGGTTCTTCAACAACCGGCTCTTCAACAACTGGCTCTTCAACAACCGGTTCTTCAACAACCGGCTCTTCAACTTCAGCAGTACAGCCCGCTACCATAGCTAGAACAAGTGCTAAAACCATCAGTAGTTTTAGTGCGTTTTTACTCATTATTTTTTCCTCCTTTTAATTACAGGCTATTTTTATCTATGCCCGCTATTATATGTAAAGTGCTATCTCATAATATCACACATTACATTAAATTTGTTTATAAAACTACCATAAAAATATCATCATTCTATAGTTAAATTCCCTACTTGACAGTAAATACCCCATAAATATTTAATACTAACAATTTTTAAACATTTTCTTCAATATATTTTTCACACTCAACAGCAGCTATTGCTCCATCAGAAACTGCAGTGACTACTTGTCTTAACGATTTTGGTCTTATATCTCCAGCAGCAAAAACTCCAGGTACATTAGTTCTCATCGTATCATCAGTCGGTACATACCCGCTTGCATCTAATTCAACATGTCCCTTGAATACTTCTGTTTGTGGAACATAACCTACAAAAACAAATACTCCAAAGGTCATATCTTCTTCATCTGCCATGTAAGTTGTCAATTCATCTGTAACTGTATCTTTAAATACAATTCCTTCTACAACACCTTCACCGATTATTTCGTTGACCACTTTGCTCATCAAAAATTCAATTTTTTCATTTTTAGAAGCTTTTTCAACAATTGATCTGGCAGCCCTAAACTGATCTCTTCTATGAACAATTGTAACTTTTTTGGCGAATTTCGTCAAAAACATCGCTTCTTCTAAAGCAGTGTCTCCACCACCAATAGCAAAAATCTCTAAATCAGTAAAGAAATCCCCATCGCAAGTTGCACAATACGAAACACCTCTGCCAGTTAATTCTTTTTCTCCCGGAACACCTAAAAGTCTTGGTTTAGCACCTGTCGCTATGATAACGCTTTTGGCTTTATAAACGTTTTTCTCTCCATTTATCACCTTGATATTGTTACTGAAATCAACAGAATTGATGCCTTCAGCCACTATTTCAGCCCCGAAAGATTTTACTTGATTCACCATTCTCGAAATCAAACTCGGTCCTGTTTCATCTTCAAGAGCCCCAGGATAATTCGCAATTTCCTCGGTCGTGACAATTTGTCCACCTGTTCGTTCTTTTTCCAAAATAAGAATATCCATCTTTGCTCTTGCAGCATAAATACCTGCTGATAAGCCTGCAGGGCCTGCTCCGACAATTACTACATCATAAATTTTTTCGTTCATTATTTTCCTTACCCCTCTCTGAAATAACTGATCGCCAACGCTCCGGGACCGGCATGGGTTCCGACTACAATCCCAAGTTTCGATTCGATAACTTCAACAAATTCAAATTCCATATCAAGAATTCTTTTGATTTCATCAAACATATCAGAATCTGCCCCTTTATAAATTGCGATTTTATCAATGGCGTATTTTGAACAATCCTCTTTTAATTGACTGATTACATACTTGACCGCTTTTTTTCCTCCCCTTACCTTATGAATCGATTTCAATTCTCCCTCTACTAAAGTAAGAATAGGTTTGATGTTTAATAAACTTCCTAAAAAAGCTTCTTTTTTTGATAGCCGTCCACCTTTAAGCAAATACTCCAATGTATCAAAAATAAAAATATTATTCATTTTAGTATATCCATTTTGAGCAAATTCTACTATTTCACCAACCAAGCGATTATCTTCGGCCATCTTTGCAGCTTCGACAACGACTAATCCAAAAGCAAATGAAACCATTCTTGAATCAACCACATGAATTCTATCGCTTCCAATGATATTTTTCGCTTGAGTAGCCGCATTGAATGTCCCACTCAAATTTGAAGATATATCGATGCATATGATTTCATCGTACTCTCCAAGAAATCTTTCAAAAACCGTTACAAATTCACCAGGACTAACCTGTGAAGTGGTCGGCAATTCTGCTGACTCTTTCAATTTCTTGAAAAACTCGTCATTCGTAAGTTCCAATCCATCATCCTTGTAAGATTTATCTGGAAAATTAACAGTCAACGGAACTATTTCAATATCCAATTCTTCGATTAAATGCTTAGGTATATCTGAAGTGCTATCTGTGATAATTTTAATCGCCATTACTGCTCCTCCTTTAACAGACTTTCTACTCTCTAGTATTATCTAGAACAGCCAATGCAATATTCGATGCATGGTCCCCAACTCTCTCTAAATTGCTGATGGCATCTAGAAACACCACTCCAGGTTCTGGTGAGCAAAGTCCGTCATTTAAACGTTTGATATGTTCTTTCCTAAAGTTTTTCTCCATTAAATCTATTTCGCCTTCTCTTTCAACAACTCTTCTCGCGATATTATAGTCGCCTGAATATAAAGCGTTTAAAGATTGTTTATATGATTTAGATACTCTAGTTGACATAAGTTCCAATTCATCTATAGCTTCTACAGAAAAAATGATATTATTCTCAAATTTATATAGACCTAATTCCGCTAAATTATCAGCATGATCGCCTACTCTCTCGATATCATTGATCGTGCTGAATAACCCATCAATTATTTCCCTTTGTTTTACTGAAATCTCTTTGTTTGACAATCGAATCAAATAACTTGTAATAGTCTTCTCCATCGCATTGATACTTTTTTCAAGCTTAAAAGTTTCATGTGCTTTTTTATCGTCATGCTTAAGTATCGATTCTATAGCAGAAGAATACGAATCAAAAGCAACATTGCCCATGTGCAGTACTTCTTTCAACACTTGAACGATTGCTATCGATGGCGTCTCTAAAATCCTCTCATCAAGGTATTTGATGCCAACAACGCCTTTTAGTTCATCCTCGGTTACAGGCAAAATTTTATTCGACAAATGTACAAGAATACCTGCGAACGGTAATAAAATCACTGTATTGGCAATGTTGAACAATGTATGAGCATTGGCTAGTTGTCTTGCTGGATCATCAGACATTGCAGTAACATAATTTATAGTCAATTTCGATAAGAAAATCCCAAATATCACAGTTCCGATCAAGTTGAACAAAAAGTGAATTATTGCAGCTCTTTTAGCAGTTTTATTCGCACCTAAACTCGAAAGTATAGCAGTTACAGTTGTGCCCATGTTTGTTCCAAGCAATATTGGAAAAGCTGATGTTATCGGCAAAAGTCCTGTACTGGCAAGTGCAATTAAAATACCTGTAGTTGCAGATGAACTTTGGACAATTGCGGTAATCGCAAATCCTGTAAATATCCCCATGGATGTATCAAGAACACTACCACTCCCGAAGTTTAACAACAAATTTTTAAATTCCTGTATTTCTCTTAAAGGTTTCATTGCATCCTTCATGATATCCATACCAAGAAATAAAATACCAAAGCCTAATAGTATTTCAGCGTATTTTTTCAGTTTGGCATTTTTACCGAAGTATTTAACACCGACTCCTGTTGCGATGGCTACGGGTGCAAGTGCTGTCAAATCGATCGACACCAACTGAGCTGTTACAGTTGTACCGATATTCGCTCCCATTATAATTCCTACAGATTGAGTCAAGCTCATAATTCCCGCATTTACAAATCCTACAACCATAACAGTAGTAGCACTCGAACTTTGAACGATGGCAGTAACAATTACTCCGACCATCACTCCCATAACTCTGTTTTTAGTTAATACCTCTATAAAATGTTTCATCCTGTCTCCAGCAACTTTTTCCAAACCATCAGACATGATATTCATTCCATACAAGAATAAACCCAACCCACCTGCCATAGTGACAAATATTTCAAATAATTTCAGGCTCGACATATTTCCTCCTTAAACAATTGATTAAATCCTTGTTGCCTTAACGCTTCATATAACACTATTGCAACGGAATTTGACAAATTCAGACTTCTGACATCATCGTGTTTCAACATCGGTATGATAAATCTAGACTCCAAGTATCTCTTATGCAATTCATCCGGCAATCCACCCGTTTCTCTGCCGAATACAATAAAACAATCTCCGGAAAAATCTATTTCATCATAATAATTATTCGCTTTTGTTGTCGATAAGAAAATTCTCTTGTTTCCATACTTCTCAAGAAATGTATCTAAAGAATCATGAACCTCTAAATCAAGCAAGTGCCAATAATCTAGTCCTGCACGTTTGACCGCCTTGCTGTCTATTGAAAAACCCAACGGTCTTATCAAATGTAGTTTTGTACCTGTTAAAGCACAAGTTCTAGCGATATTCCCAGTATTGGGAGGTATTTCCGGTTGATACAAAACTATTTCTACAGCCATTTTTACTATTCCTCCCCTGATTATTATAATGTGATTCTAGAATAATTCAATTAAAATTTGATTATTCGTGCTAATATTGGGTTTCTATAGATTTTCACTGCTTTTTGTGGGCATAATTCCTGACAACAAAAACATCTTATACATTTATCATAATCAACCTTCGGTCCTTCTTCATCAATAACTATGGCACCTGAAGGACATGCTCTTTCGCATTCTCCACACTTGGTACATTTGTCGTAGTCAAATTTCAGTTTGGCACTCAATAAATTAATTATAGGTTTTGAAATAAAAGATGGAATTTTACCATCTAAAAAACCAATACCGCCAACCCTTGGTTTTCTTATAGTCATCTTTGGAAAATCAGTTAAATATAAACCCGTCATTTCAATATCGCTATAATCTTTTTTTATTATACCTCTCTCCATACATCTCTCGATTGTCGGTACTTCTGTAGATTTGATACCCACAAGTTTTGTTGCAATGACATCTAGATGATATGGAGAATCGGAAGCTAGAACCGCTCCGATTTTTATTGGATCTCCGGCAGACGGCCCTGCTCCCTCCATGCCGACAACAGCATCCATAAACGATAGAACTGGATTTGCATTCTGGCAAACATCTAAAAGCATGTTGGTGAAATCATTTATTTTAGGCATTTTGAAATGATATTCGGCCTTATGAATGCCTGGAATCGTTCCAAACATATTTTTAACAGCTCCCGTGTATACTGTCATTCCATGCGTTTTTAATTTTGAAACCGAAATCACTTTGTCGACTTTTTCAATAATTTCAATCACTTCGATTCTTTTCAGTAAAAACAAATCATCTCTATGAATTGTAATTTGATCAGTATTGTAATTCAAACTAATATTTTTTTCTTTATCAGGAATAATATCATATCCGCAACTTTTATAAATCCCTCTTAATGCTTTCTCATTGAAAGGTCCGCCCGGGCTATCTCCAACAATTACCACAGCTCCAAATTCAGATAGAATTTCAGCCAACGCTTTGACAAAAATCGGATGTGTGGTAGTTGCTTCTTCAGGTGTTCTTTTCATAAGCAAATTTGCTTTAAGCAACACCTTTTCGCCTGGTGATATATATTTTTCAAGACCTCCCAAATCTTCAACATTCTTCAATAATGCAGTTTTGATTTCATTCATATCATATTCATCGCATTTCTGTAGTGATACCTTGGCCATCACATTTCTCCTTATAAAATGATCAAGAGAACAACTCCCAAAATAATTCGATAGTATGCGAATATCTTGAAATCTCTCTTTTTGATATAATTCATAAAAGCAGCGATTACTAAATACGCAACAATAAACGATACAAAAGTTCCAATGGCTAACAGAATATATTCATCAGCCGTAATCTGAATATCGGTTTTCATCATTTTAATTAAACTAGCTCCCAATAAAGTCGGTATCGCTAAAAAAAACGAAAATTCAGCTGCAACTTTTCGGGAAAATCCTTTAATTCTTCCACCGATAATAGTTGAAGCCGATCTTGACATTCCAGGTATTAACGCAAGCGTCTGAAATACACCTACTATTAAGGCATCTAGATACGACATCTCGAGTTCATCCTCAACAGTGGACGAAATCGATTTGTTCTCGACAAAAATTATACCTATAGCACCGACTATCAACGCAACAGCTACTGGCTTCGGTGCAAATAATAGAGCTTCAATTTTATCTTCAAATAAAATTCCCAAGATTCCTGCAGGAATAATCCCTACAATCACTCTTGACCAAAGTCTATAAAACTTACTCAACGATTCTCCCTTAAGGTTCTTAGGGAATATTTTTTTTCTGAAAAATATAATAACCGCCAATATCGCCCCCGACTGAATGACAATTGAAAACAAATTTGCAAAATTCCCAGTAAAATCTAAATACTCGTTAGCTAAAATTAAATGCCCGGTTGAAGAAATCGGTAAAAATTCCGTTAACCCTTCAATAATTCCTAAAATAATCGCTTTTAAAATCATATAATTTTTCATTCCTATTCTTTTTTATTGTAATACTTACACTCTGTCTTCAGTATACACTCTTCGCAAAGTGGATTTCTTGCTTTACATATTCTTCTTCCTAAAAATATCAACTGATGATGTAGTTTTATCCATCTTTCTTTTGGAATACCCTCCATAAGTTGTTTTTCAGTTTCTTGAACATTATCGGCATCTACAAGCCCCAACCTGTTGGCGACTCGAAAAACGTGAGTATCCACTGCAACGGCGGGTACTCCAAATGCATTACTGACCACGACATTGGCTGTTTTTATTCCAACACCAGACAATTTCATTAAACCATCGACAGTCTCAGGAATTTTAGAATCAAATTTATCTACGATATCTCTACTTGCATTAAATATATATTTCGACTTTTGCCGATATATACCGCAAGATTTAATGATATTTTGAATTTCTTTTTGCCCTAACTCCAATATTTTTTCAGGAGTATCAGCTTTATCAAAGAGTACTTTTGTAATTATATTAACTCTTATATCAGTACACTGAGCTGAAAGAATTGTTGCAATCAACAATTCAAATGGTGTTGTAAAATTCAGTTCAGGTTTGGCATCAGGAAAAAGTCTATTTAATTTTTCAAGTATATCAACATTTTTTCTATCCATAAATTCATTATAACAAAAAAGCAGTCGAATTCGACTACTTTAATATTTCTTTAGACATTATCTTAATCAGTTCAAAATTTTCATCTTCAAATAAACGAATCAAACCATAATTATCATTTTTAACAGTGACAATAACGCATCTGCCATCCTTTTTTTTGATTTCAATTATTTTTTTAATAATCTCACTCGAATATCCTTTGTGACGATATTCTTTTTTTAACCACAAATTACTTATTTCAGCTAAATTGTTGGTTTGATATTTAATCATAATATATCCGATAGGTACATTTTCTTTTTTAAATATATAAATTCCTTTTTCCATATCATTTATAAAATCTTCACTATTGAACAATCTGTTGATTTCATTTTTATTAAGTTTGTAAAAATCACTTATGCCTTTTTTAAGAAAATTTTTATATTCAATAAGTGGGTTTACAAATTCATAATCCAACAGGCTCTTAAATTCTTTCTCTTGATTACATATGTGTTTCATAAGATATAATCGATTCGGATAAGATTTTATTCCCAGAGCATTAAAAATCATAACCATGTTATCATAGGTGGCTTCCAGTTCTACATTATTTTCTTGAAACCATTTAGCAATAGATTCTATAGATTCGTGGATATTTTCCGAATAAAATCTTCCCCTTTTGACAAATCCAAAATCATATGTTGCAATAAGTGTATTTTCAATTGCACTGTCATTCAAATGACTAATACCTTCATCATTGAGCAAACATGATAAAAGCACCATACTTTCCACTTCATTTTTTTCTAACCGCTCAATCCAATATTTCTTATCCACTTTATCACCTCTATATTATATAGTCTATTGTTATTATACTATTATTTTACAATTAGAAGTAAAAAAAAGAGC
>JAYENG010000291.1:0-5869 GCA_034721975.1 Bacillota bacterium | reverse complement strand
CTTTTGTTCATACCAGTCAGGGTATTTTTCAAGGCCCAACATTTTGTAGTTGTGTTTTTCGTAGTTGCCTATATTCCAGAGTTTTACAGACGCAAATGAAAGAAGTCTCAATACAATTGATTCTGTTTCATTCGGTTTGAATATTATTTTTTTAGTTAGAATCATTAGTTCCTCCTTGCATAACGCGAATATATGTTCTTATTAATAATATAGCACATTTTTACATATTTTGCAGTAAATTTTAAAATTAAACCAAGCGATTCATCTCCCAATTGAAATAGGGAGGATTCTCGCCTAAGTTTCTTAAAAAAATCCTGAATATGCTCACATCTTATTATATATTAATTTTATATGCTGTTGCACTGTTAAGTTTAATATTTACATAATTTTGTTATTTCCACCCCATAATAGGTATAAACAAAGATGTAAGGGGGATTTATGATGAAAAAGTTTGTAGTTATATTACTTATGGTGATTCTTTTGATAAGCGTTGCTGCTTGTTCTAAAGATAAACCTGTTGAACCCGAACCTGTTATCGAAGAAGAAATTGTTCAAGAAGAAACAATAATTCCTGAAATCATACCTCTATTGACCTTGGAAAACGAACAGATATTGGCTGAATTCGAAACCGATTCAGAAGACACTATTCTAGAGTTCGACGAACTGACAATAAGCATACCTGCGGATGCCTATGATTCAGAAGTGTCTTTTAAGATTGTAACTAAAGATATTGTGGCTGATCAATTCGAGCTTATCGAGCCTGTTTCATCCTTTTATGAAATCGATAACGGGAATGTTTTTTCCGAAGTTCCGATAGGTCTGCAGATACCTTTAGATTCAAACACAGATGGATTTGTCATGGCGTTTTATTTTGATGAGGAAAGCGAAGATATCGAGGGCATTCCATCTATAAGACTTGAAAATGACAGACTGTTAGTCATGACCCATCATTTCAGCAATGTTTTCGTAGGCATGATGAATGAAGAAGATTTGGAAAAATATAAATCAGGTGGAGCCATAACAACTAAATTCACACCGGGAATCGATGATTTCAGTTTTGTCAATTACGGTTCATTCATAGCTCCCGGCGGGCATTGCTCTGGTCAATCCATAGCAGCCATGTGGTATTTTAAAAATATCCGCCGCTTCAAACTAGATGATCCTAGTAGTGCACTATATGGACTGTTGGACAACAACGGATTATTTCCGACTCCAAAAGTTTGGCAAGACGATTCCTTGCTGTACCGATTTGCATCCTCAGTACACGAAGATGAAAAAGGTAACAACATGGCTTTTGACGAAATGTATATAGCTAATATCTTTCCAGATTATGAGTACGATCTGATTCCTGACTATAATGCGAAGAATCATTGGGACGCTTTTCATGCCAGTATGATTTTGACTCATCGCCCGCAATTGGTAGGAATTTATCGTGAAGAAGAAGGCAAAAAAATAGTTGGACATGCCATGATCGCCTATATGATTGAAGACAATAAACTATATGTGGCGGATCCCAACTACCCAGGTGAAACTCGATATATCGAATACAACAATGGAGAATTCAAGTCTTATTCTTCAGGAACAAATGCTCAAGAAATTAAAGACTCAGGTGAAATCGGATTTAATCGAGTATACTTTTTAGGTGAATTTGCCACCATCGATGAATTGAAAGTTGAAAACAGGTGGAAAGAAGTAATGAATAAAGATTTAGAAAATGAATACTTTCCATACCCGATGATTATTTCAGATGGTACAACATCTTATAAAAAAAGCTATGAATTCAACATTGATATTTCTCAGCCTGATTTACAAGATAAATTGGAATTTCAAGTTATAGATAAAAATTTGCATAAAATAACTCCTTCTCTCAGCAACGGTTACAAATTCTCCGATTCATTGTTATCGATCCCTCTTGTCGCTGTCAACGACGAAAAATTAAAAATAATCGTCCCTCTTAAAGATGAAGGCGACAATTGGCTTGGCTTCTATTTTGTAGACAAGTCAGACGAATGGGTAGGTTTTCAATGGATAAAAATATTTGTCGATACCAAACTGCAGTTGACAACCGATAAATATATAATCAATCCGGGAGACACTGCGCATATCGAGGCATCCATGTCAACTGGAATAGATTTCCCAAATTTGGATTGGGAAGTCGATCAAGGTTTGGATTGGGAAATCGATGGTGATGGTGATAGCATTATGTATTCAAAATCTAAAACCTATGATTTCACCTCGGATGAATTAGGGGATCATTTAATAATCGCAAGCGATCCTTTAAGCAGCTTGTTTGCTGAAATTTCAATCACTGTAACCGATGACACAATCGAGGAACACGACCCTATCCCTGAGGAAGAAAGCCATATAGCTCAGGGGACATATAGCTGCTCGTTCTGGCTGACTTCATATGAGGCTGTACCTTTCGAGACTTTCAAAGCCGATGCGTTTTACAGTGCAGAATATAAAAAACAACTCGCTACAGACAATGCTGATAATTACAACGAAATGTATGCCGCGAAATTTGGTGAAATCACACATGACAAAGATGATTTCAGTGTGACCGTGCACGATGACGGCACATGTGATATATCGTTAAGCACCTTCCTATATGTCAATTCCAATTCCGATGGTATCAGTGGAGCCCCATTCAACGGAGGCAACATCCATTGGACCAAAGAAGTCGGCAATGCTAAATTCGAAGGTAATGTGACACTTGGTTTGACGGATGACGGTGTGGAAATGAAAGGATCGATCACAAAAAAGAACCCTGAATATCAATTCATGTTCAACGAAACCAAAACTTACTATTTTGAAGGAGTGAAAATACATTAAAAACAAGGCCGGGTTATTTAAAACCCGGCCTTTCTACTTAATCTCTTTTCAACAACACGATGATTGAATCGCCTTCTTTTCCATGCTCTATAAAACCGCAGCGCTTATACAATTTCAAAGCTTCATTATCCGGGTCTGCACTCAGCGATATATCGGGATGTCTTTTTTCTGTCTCGTTCAGCATATGTTTAATCAATGCAGTCCCAATTCCAATCCCGCGGTAATTATCAAGAAAGGCCGTGCTCAGTTCAGCCGTTGAATCATCGACGTAGCCCCAACCTCTGTTTTCTCCAGTAAATCTTCAAGCGATATTGCCCCTATCTTTTTTCTGATTCTTTATCTATTGCAATATAACCCAAATCGCTCTCTTTACCTACATTGATATGTCATCTCTTTAATAAACTCTTGATTTACATCATTTATTTCTATTTCAATAATCTTATATCTCTCCATAATTGACCTCTGCAAATACTGTAGCAGTCAAAATTAAATCTCTGTACGTTGCAAGGTTTCCATTATGCTTGGAACAACTTGTTTTTTGCGCGAAATCAATTTAGGTACAAACATCCCTTGCTTTTCTTTGATGTCAAAGGATTTGGTGAACAACCCCTCTGTTTCCGTTTGATATAAAAGAGTCGATCCTTCTTCAATGATATCTGTTATTATCAACAGTGTCACAACATACCCATGTTTCATATGTTCATTCTTAATAAATTCAACAATTCCTTCACTTCGATCCATAACGTTATCGATATCCAATGTAAACACTTGGCTGACTCCAAGTTTTCCATTTTCAACATCAAAAGTTTTAAAGTCTCTATAGAAAATTTCTTCAATTGATAGGCCTTCCAACGACGTTCCCACTTTAAACATTTCCTTTGCAAAACTATCTATATCCAATTTTAGAATTTCATTCAACTTTAGAGTTACTTCCTTATCTATGTTTGTCGTTGTCGGCGATTTGAAATTCAAAGTGTCAGAAATGATCCCAGACAGCAATAATCCGGCCACGTCCTTCTCAGGATGATATCCTGATTCACGGTACATCTGATAGATAATGGTACAAGTGCTTCCAACAGGCATGTTTCTAAATGAAATCGGCATGGTTGTACGTATATTTCCAATTTTATGATGATCCACGACTTCCAAGATTTCCGCTTCCTCTATGCCGAGAGCACTTTGAGAATACTCGTTATGATCGACCATGATGACTTGCTTTCTTTGAGGATTTAGCAATTGGCTTCTTCCTATAAATCCTAAATACTTGTTGTTTTGGTCGATCACCGGATAATATGTATGCCTATGTTCACGGATTTTTTTATATACATCTTCCAGATATTCATATTCTTTAAGTGTATAAATATTATCGCTTCTCATTATCGATGAAAGATAGCTACACTGATTTATTTTTCTCGATGTCAAGTATGTATCCAATGAAACCGACATTATAGGAACGTTTTTTTCTTTTGCCAGATTTAATAAATTCTTGGGAATTTCATGGTTTCCTGTTATGATAATCAACTGAACTCCTTCTTTTATGCAAAGTTCTATATTATCGTAATTATCCCCAACAATGCTGATCCATTTTTTATCAAGATTTATATTCCTCTTGACCGTCTTATGAAAAAATGCCATGACCATGACTTTACCGTCTATTTCAGTTGGTTGCCCGATCAACATTTTTCCATTTAAATCGCGTATTATATTGTTCATATGTGTCTTTAGTTGTCTTTCATCATTTTGGATCAGTCCCATGGCAATATCTTTCATTGTTACAATTCCTTGCAATCGACCACTTTCACCACCGACTGGAAGAGTTTTAACCATTTTATCTTCCATCATTTCAAACGCCTGCAATACAGACGAATTGGGATCCACCAAATTTATTTCATCATATACCAAATCTTTGACTTCCGTCTTGATGTCATCGATCATACTAGGTTGCTCAACTTCAAATTTATTCAAAGCGTATTCCGATTCCTTATTGATAGGACCGAGAGCGTAGGCTTCAGTTTCAATGCCCATCTTATTCTTGAGCCTCGATAATGCAACAGCCGAGCATATGGAATCTGTATCAGGGCTCTTATGTCCGAATATATAAATCATATCAATCTTCCTTTCTATATTGCATCACTATACCATATTCTTAGGTCCATAGACAACAGCATGTCCTTTATTTTGATGTATAACCTAAAATCGCTTCCTCAACCGAATACTCGATTTTATCATCATTCATATGAACTATTTTCAAAATATTTATATTTTCTCCATTTCGATCTATTTCTGCATAGCAAGAAACTTCATCTCCAAGTGTAAAAACAAGAAACTCGATGGAATCGAAGAGCTCAATGCTATATCTCCATTCCACGTTATATTGTTTTCTGATAGAAATCCATCCACGTCATTATACGGAGTCAAGATATACATTGTATCCCATTCACAATTCCCGGTCAGATCCTTCATCTTGATTTTGCTTGATTCAAAATCATTAAGAGTCAATTGGATTTCACTACTCAAGTCAACAGGGTAATCCATAAAAGATTTATAGTATTGCTGCTCAAAAAAAAAAAGAAATACCAACTATAACAGTAGCAACTACTAATACTGCAATTAAAAACTTTCTGTACTTTTGTTTTCTTTCCTTAATCATTTACATTTCTCCCTTATTTCATTATGACTGATTATCCTCACACCAATTTATAGCTATTTCTTTAAGATATCTATCATAAAAATCATAATATTCATCAGTAAGATTTTGAAAATGCAACTGATCTTTAAATCTCCTAATGCACCTTTGTATTGTAGGTATTAATAAGTTTATCGTTATTGCTTAATAATGTAAACTTTTCCATGATTCTATACACGTAAACATCGTATTGTTATGGCAGAGAATGTTAATCATCACACTATCTCCATTGAAAAACAAATAAAACAAAATATTTGTATTACATTTTGTAATACATTACTCATCAGATAATTAATTTTGATAATCATGCTACCATTATTAATAGAGTTCACTTTAAATCATTTGACAATA
>JAYENG010000290.1:0-5892 GCA_034721975.1 Bacillota bacterium | reverse complement strand
AAGAGAAGGAATCGAAAAATTCAATGAAATAAGAAATTCTAGATATGAAAACACAAAAGCTGATGATCTGATAATTCCAAGCGTCGATACTGAAAATAAAACTGCAAATAAATCGTTCAGTATTGAAGTGAATTCAATAAATCAACTTTTAGCAGTAGATGTGCCCAAAGTGAGCAGTATTTATTATGGGGACTTCTATTCGGTATTGGAGGCATATGAATTAAACGATAATATCATACCGATTCTACCTGAAATCAGTAAAGACAGTGAATTTGAATCTTTGTACAATACTTTGAATCAGATGCCAGGGCTTAAGAGAATCATGGTTAGAACCATAGGACAATTGCATTATTTTAAAGAGTTTTATGAAGTTGAAACGGATTTTACTTTCAACATCACGAATCAACACAGCATTAAATTCTTGGAAAACCAAGGAGTGGAGAAAATAACTCTTTCCGAAGAACTGAGTGGAAAACAAATAAGTGATTTAAAAGGGCCTTTGGAATTAGTAGTTTTTGGTCATCAGAGAATGATGATCACTGAATATTGTATTTATAGAGCTAACGATTCATGCGATGAGTGTTCATTAGAAGGAAGTTATTTGAATGACAGTTTCAATAATAGATATCCACTGATGAGAGGATTTGGGTGTCGAATGAAGATTATGAATAACAGGCCTTTGAATCTTCTGAAATTTATTGGGGAGATTTCAAATTTGAACATGCGTTTGAGGTTTACTATTGAAAATGAAGAAGCGGTAAAAGATATCATTCGGTCTTTTAATAGAGGAACATATCATGATTTTGATAAACAACCCTATACTATTGGTCATTTTGTAAATGGGGTGATTTGATGGATAGAAATTTAAGAATATTGGAATACAATAAAATAATCGATAGAATTGCATCTATGGCCTCGTCTTCTTTGGGAAAAGAAAAGATAATGGAAATCAGACCATCCAGTTCATTAGATGAAATAATGACTTTGCAGATGTTCACTTCTGAGATGACATCTATTCTTATATCAAAAGGACATTTTCCTTTTGGGCCGTTATACGACTTGAAAAAAGAAATAAAAATCGCTGAAATAGGTTCTGTGCTGAACCCGAAACAGCTTCTTCAGGTGGGAGACAGCCTTAGAACGGTTAGAAATGTGCATAGGTTTATTAATAATATTGAAGATTCCAGCGAGGAATATCCAAGGGTTTTTCAAATGGTTCAAATGTTGACTCCTTTAAAACGAATAGAGGATGAGATCAACAATGCTATTATCAGTGAAGAACAAATTTCTGATAACGCATCTCCGGAATTAAGAATCATTAGAAGAAATATAGAGAGAAAACAAGCAGCCGTCAGGAGTAAATTAGATACTTATACAGGATCTTCTCAAATGTCGAAGTATCTTCAGGATTCGATTGTAACGATTAGAAACAATAGATTTGTAATACCGGTAAAAGCTGAACATAGGAGTATTGTCAAAGGAATGGTACACGATCAATCAGCTTCAGGTTCGACGGTATTCATTGAACCTATGGCGATTGTTGAATTGAATAATCAATTGAACCAACTCAGGACAGATGAAGGAAAAGAAATCGAGAGAATATTATCAGTGTTGACAGGACGCGTCGGTGAAAACGGGAGTGCGATAAGAACAAATTTTGAAATACTGACTGAAATTGATGTGATTTTGGCTAAAGGTAAATATTCTTTAGAAATAAGTGGAATCTCACCAGAAATTACAAAAGACAAGTTTTTAAAAATAAAATCCGGAAGACATCCGCTTTTAGATTCCAAGAGCGTTGTACCGCTCGATATCGAGATTGGAAAAGGGTATAAATCTTTAATAGTTACAGGACCTAATACAGGAGGGAAAACAGTAACATTGAAAACTGTAGGATTGTTTGCTTTAATGTTTCAATCAGGTTTTCATATTCCGGCTAAATTCGGATCTAGTATGCCTGTTTTCAACAAAATTTATGCGGATATCGGAGACGAACAAAGCATTGAACAATCACTTAGCACTTTTTCTTCACATATGACGAATATCGTAAATATTATAGATAAAGCTGATGAGGATAGTTTGGTGTTGCTAGATGAATTAGGTGCAGGAACAGACCCGGTTGAAGGGGCGGCTCTTGCGATGGCGATTTTACAAAAATTTCATAAAAAAGATGTCATGACTTTATCGACAACCCATTACAGCGAATTAAAACATTATGCACTCTCAAGAGATGGTTTTCAAAATGCTTCGGTGGAGTTCAATATTGAAACTTTAAATCCAACGTACAGATTGATAATAGGAATACCTGGAAAATCAAATGCTTTTGAAATATCAAAAAAACTTGGTTTGAATGAAGAGGTTATTGATAAGGCTAGAGAGTTTGTTGAACATACCAATATTGAGTTTGAAGAGATATTGGAGAAAATCAACAAAAATTTAAGTGAAGCTGAAAATGATAGAGATGAGGCTATAAGGCTTAGAATAGAAACTGATAAAATTAAAGAAAAATGGGATAAGAAAAACGAAAAATTAGAGGAATCAAGAAACAAGGTTTTGAGGCAAGCCAAGGATGAAGCAAAGAAAATACTGATGGATTCCAAGAAAGAAACCGAAGCGATAATTAAAGAACTAAGAGGAATGAACATCAGCAGTAAAGAGGATAATAAACGAATTGAAGATATGAGGAACCAACTAAAGGGACGATTAAATGAAGTGTCTGAAGTCGATGGTTTAAAAGACAAACATAGAGGACAGCATCCTAAAAGTGTATCGACAGGAGACAGTGTGAAAATTTTAAGTTTGGATTCAGATGGAGAAGTTCTTTCAAAACAAGATAAAGATGGTAATTTTTATGTTCAAGCCGGCATAATGAAAGTCAAGGTCAATCTATCGGATGTGATCCTGATTAAAACTAAGAAAAATGTAGAATCTATTATTGCAAAGTCATATTCTACAAATAAAAAATTCTCGATTGATTCCGAAGTGGATTTGCGCGGAATGGACTTGGAGGAAGCTAGAGTTGCAGTAGATAAGTATATAGACGACGCGTTTATGGCTGGACTAGATAAAGTTCAAATTATCCATGGAAAAGGAACCGGTGTTTTAAGGAAGGGTATAAAAGAATTGTTGAAATCGAATCGTCATGTCAAATCACAAAGAGACGGTATTTATGGTGAAGGTGGAATGGGTGTGACAGTAGTGGAGTTGAAATGATGTATATTGTCAGTAGTTGTTTGGTTGGAATAAATTGCAAGTATGACGGGGAAAACAATTATAATGAAGAGGTGATTGATTTTCTTAAAGATAAAGAATTTGTTATTGCGTGCCCAGAACAATTGGGAGGTCTTTGCACGCCTAGACCTAAATCCGAAATCAGTGGAAATTCTGTAATAACTGAATTTGATGAAGATGTTACAGATAAGTTTGAAAAAGGTGCCGATGAAGCCTTAAAAATTGCAAAATTATTCAATTGCACTCATGCGATTTTAAAAGAAAGAAGTCCATCGTGTGGAGTTCATAAAATATATGATGGAACTTTCAGTGGCGTGAAAATCAATGGGATGGGTAGAACTGCAGAATTATTAAAAAATAATGGAATATCGATAATGAATGAAAAAGACCTTGGATAATCCAAGGTCTAATTTTTTTCTAAAATAAACAGGTCGTAGAGATCTATTAAATCTTCATCGTCGGGATTTCTTTGCAATCCTTCTATAAGCAGATGATATGCGGCCTCAAGGTCTTCATTTCTGATCTCGTAAATGCTTTTGTGCAAATAGTAATCTCCAGAATATTTGTATGCGTTGAACCTGATACCGAATAAAAGGAGAATTGCAATTATCGTGCCTGTTGCAACTGTTTTTTGATTAATTTTAAAAGATGGAATCTGTCTTCCAAGATAAAGAGTAACAATGATTCCTCCAACCAATCCAAAGATATGAGCGGCATTGTCAATGTTTTGATTTATCAGCCCATAAACAATATTTATGCCTATCAATATCAAAAAATCATTTCCAAAGTATTTTTTATAACCTTTGCGATTGTATAGAAACAAATATACATGAGTTCCCATTAGTCCAAATATACCGGCGGATGCTCCGGCAGCAACATAGTCATTCGCGATAAAACTTCCCATTGTTCCAATAATTCCTGAGATGAAATATATAATCAAAAATTTCTTTTTACCCATAATGTTTTCTACTTGATTCCCGATTATATATAGAGCGATAGAATTAAACAATAAATGATAGAAGTTGACATGTAAAAACATTGGAGTTAAAAGCCTGAAAATTTGAAAATCTACAATACTAAAATTTGACTTTGCACCAAATTTTATTAGTGTATGTGTAGTTATCGATGAATCGTATAGGAATATAATTATAAATATGATAATATTGATTAATGCAATGTAGTTTGAATAAGTTTTTTTAAAATTCATTTAATCACCTGCATATATTATAATTCTTTTGCTTATAACTTGAAAGAAAAATATTTATATGTTAAACTTATTTCAAATTTCAATATTTGCCGAGGATAAAAGAGAGTAGATAAAATGATGTTTATAGCGAGATGGAGGATGGTGCGAGTTCATCAGAAAAAAATTATTGAAAAGAACTTTTTATGTGTAGCTTTGCTATGGTTCACCCGCCATTACCGGGTTAAGGTGAGTATATGCTAATAAGAGTGATACCGCGGATAGTATTCGTCTCTTGATTTTTTTCAAGGGATTTTTTCATTTAAAGGAGATGGGATTTTATGTTAGATTTTAAGAACATTGCAGCTGAGGTATTAAATGTGCATATTGAATCTATGAGTATCAAAGAAATTGAAGAAAATTTCGAAGTGCCGAAATATTCTCATATGGGAGATTTGGCATTTCCATGTTTTAAACTTGCCAAATTATTTAGAAAAGCGCCTAAAATGATTGCTGAAGAACTTGCTGAAAAATTGAATAAAGGTGAAAATTTCGAAAAAATTTCAGCAGATGGCGGTTATGTCAACTTCACAATATCAAAAGCGATATTTGCAAAAGAAATATTGTCGAAAATAAAAACTGAAAAAGATGAATTCGGCTGTTCAAATCTTGGGAATGATAAAACGACAATTGTAGAATTTTCTTCTACAAACATTGCGAAACCTTTCCACATCGGCCATATCAGAAGTACAATGATAGGAAATTCTCTTTATAGAATTTATAAGTTTTTAGGTTATGATACTGTTGCGATAAATCATCTAGGTGATTACGGAACTCAGTTCGGTAAACTCATTGTAGCGTTTAAATTATGGGGAGATAAAGAAACAATTGAAAACGATCCTATTCCCGAACTTTTAAAATTATATGTTAAATTTCATGAAGAAGCTGAAATCAACCCAGAACTTGACGAAGAAGCAAGATTGTGGTTCAACAAACTTGAAAAAAACGATGATGAAGCGTATGAGTTGTGGAAATGGATAAGAGATGAATCACTAGAAGAATTCAACCGTGTGTATAAAATGTTGGGAGTTCATTTCGATTCATTTGCCGGTGAGAGTTTTTACTCTGACAAGATGCCAGGTGTATTAGACGAGATGCGCTCTAAAAACATCATGAAAAAAGATCAAGGTGCTGAGATTGTAGATTTATCGGAATATGATATGCCGCCTGCATTGATAACAAAAAAGGACGGTTCTTCTCTCTATATTACAAGAGATTTAGCTGCAGCGTTTTATCGAAAAAATCATTATGATTTTTATAAAAATATTTATGTCGTAGGTTCTCAACAACACTTACACTTCAAGCAGTGGTTTAAAATTATTGAACTTATGGGTCACGAGTGGGCAAAAGATTGCATCCATGTTGAATTCGGTACGATTTCATTAGCAGAAGGTTCTTTATCAACTAGAAAAGGAAAA
>JAYENG010000289.1:0-5898 GCA_034721975.1 Bacillota bacterium | reverse complement strand
TCAAGGCAGTTGAAGTACGTGTTTTCATATTTCGGTATTAAATCAATAATTTCCACTACATCACCTCATTGAATCAAGCGTCCTATTTATAAATATACCACTTGATTATCTTAAATTCAATGTGATAAGTTTCTTATAATATGGTATAAATATAGTATAAGAAATTTGTAAAGGAGATAGATTTAATGAATAAAGGATGGCAAATTGCACTAGTAGTTATACTAGTGATAGTAGGGTTTATAGGTTCTGCATATCTAATGAGAGCGGTAGGGGAGCTTTCAATTGAGATAGATGCGTTGAAAACAGTTGTTGATAATCAAGAAAATGAAGTTTCTAAGCAAAATGAAGTGATTTTAGGATTGGAAGAAGACAACCAGTATTTAAATGAGAATATAGGTTTGCTTTTAGATGACAATAATGAGTTGAATGAAGACATGATTTTTTTAAAGGAAAAGTTCATTGAATTACCAGGCGTAGTCATGAAATTTGGAGCCATCAAAAAAATGATTGTTGCAAATGGATATGTTGAATTTGAAATAGATCAAAAAGAGTGGTTATCAGGTGAGGAAGCAATGAGATTTTTAATAGATGAATATGATTTGGAAATCGATCAAGCTAAAGATTTGATGCCCAATAATTTCTATGTTAATGATATCTCAGATGACAATAAGGTTTACAAATTACCTAAAGAGGCAATCATAAATTTATTTGAAGAAAACGAATTAAAAATTGGTGATTTAATAACTCTTGCAGCTCATGTGAATGATAATAAATCTTTATTGAATTATCCTCTTTTTCATTTTTATGTTATAGAAAGCAGTGTTGTTGAAGTAACTGAGCAGTACATTCCTTAAAAGAAAAAGATAATCAAGATAAAACATATTATGATAAATTAATGGAATAATACGAATATTATTTAATATAAGCACTTAGACATTTGTCTTAGGTGCTTATATTCTTTATAAGAATATGATTAACATTATTAAAAACAAAAATGATAATAAGTATTAAAAACATTGAACCAATAAATTTTTATAGCTTAAATCAATATTTTGTATTGATTTAAGTACAAACAATGATATCATTAATGTAAATATTAATAAACCGTAACACGATTAAAAATTTTAAGGGGGATATTATGAAAAAAGTATCGTTATTAGTGGTTCTTGTTCTTGCGTTTGTTCTGGTATTAACAGCATGTAGCGCGCCACAAGAGGAAGCTGTAGAAGAAACTCAAGAAGTTGTGAAGTTTGGCGTGTTTGAACCGTTGACAGGCGCTAACGCAGCCGGTGGAGCAATGGAAGTTGAAGGACTTGAAATTGCTCATGAGTTATATCCAGAAGTATTGGGCATGCCTATCGAACTTGTTATCGTAGATAATAAGTCAGACAAAGTTGAAGCTGCAAACGCTGCAACAAAATTAGTAGATCAAGACAAAGTTAATGCAGTAATTGGTTCATGGGGGTCTTCATTCTCTATGGCAGCTGGTCCTATTGTAATGGACGCTGGTGTTCCTGCACTTGGAACTTCATGTACAAATCCATTAGTGACATTAGGAAATGATTATTACTTCAGAGTTACATTCATTGACTCTTTCCAAGGTGTTGTCATGGCTAATTATGCATACGATGTTATAGGAGCGGAAAAAGTGGCAATCGTTCAAGAAATTTCTAATGACTATTCGGTTGGTCTAGTTAAATTCTTTACTGATGCTTTTGTTGAATTGACTGGTGATGAAGATTCAATTGTATATGTAGCTAGCTACAATACTGGAGACCAAGATTTCACAGCACAATTGACTAACATTAAAACTTTCGAACCTGATGCAATATTTGCTCCTGGTAACTACAGTGAGTCTGCAATGCTGATCAAACAAGCTAAAGAACTAGGCATCGAGGTTACTTTCTTAGGTGCTGATACTTGGGAAACTCCTGAGTTTATAGATATCGGTGGTTCAGCAGTTGATGGAACAGTATTCTCAACTTTCTTTGATTCAAAAGTTCCTTTAACTCCAGAATCAGAAGTGTTCTTAGATGCTTATAGAGCAAAATACGGTAAAGAACCTGCTTCAGTTACAGCTTTAGCATATGATGCTTATATTCTTTTAGTTGATGCAATTGAAAGAGCAGGAAGCGCTGATTCAGAAGCTATCAGAGATGCATTGGCAGCTACTGATGGATTCGATGGAGCAGCTGGTGTCATTAAATTAGATTCAAATGGTGATGCGGTTAAAAATGCAGTAATCAAAACTATTGTAGATGGTGAGTTTACTTATTTAACAACCATAGCACCTAAATAAATTTAGAGTTATTGAATAAAAAGGCCGTGCAGACTTTTGATCTGCACCCTTTTTAATTATTTTGGAGGAATACATATATGTCATTTGAAATATTTTTGCAACATTTAAGCAATGGTTTGGCATTGGGAAGTTTATATGCTCTGATCGCCATAGGATACACTATGGTGTATGGAATTCTAAGGTTGATAAACTTTGCGCATGGAGATATCTTTATGCTTTCTACTTATATAGTTTTTTATAGTATCACGATGTTTTTCGTGCCTTGGTGGGTGGCTTTTCCAATAGCTATTTTAATCACAGGCATTTTTGGTGTTGTTTTAGAAAGAGCAGCCTATCGCCCTTTAAGAAATTCGCCACGTATTTCTATTATGATTTCTGCAATCGGTGCATCTTTTCTTATTGAAAACTTAGCTATTGTAATATTTGGGGGACGTCCTAAAGCATTCCCAATACCGGAATTTTTTAATACAATTGTTCATGTCAACACAATATCTATTCCAATAGCGAACTTTTTTATACCAGTAATGACTTTTGCTGCATTAGCAGTATTATTATATATTGTCAACAAGACAAAAACTGGTATGGCAATGCGCGCTGTATCAAAAGATTATGAAGCGGCCAGGTTGATGGGAATCAATGTCGACAGCATTATTTCTATTACATTTGCCATGGGTTCTATGTTGGCTGCGGCAGGAGGAATAATGTGGGGAATCAAGTACCCGAATTTAATTCCGTTATTAGGATTGATGCCAGGTTTAAAAGCCTTTATTGCTGCTGTAATCGGTGGTATCGGCGATATAAAAGGAGCCGTATTAGGTGGCTTTTTACTGGGGATGTCAGAAATTATGATTATTGCATTTTTACCTTCTTTGACTGGGTATCGTGATGCATTTGCGTTTATTCTATTAATAGCAATTTTACTCTTTAAACCCGATGGATTAATGGGCAAAAATGTAGCGGAGAAGGTGTAATATGTTTAATAAAAATAATTTAATTAGAATAGGGCTTATTCTTGTTGCAGTTATTATACTGGCAATATTGAATAGCACTTTAGGAAAATATCATTTAAGAATATTGAATCTTGCTGGAATTTATGTAATTTTAGGGCTTAGTTTGAACTTGATCAATGGGTTTACTGGTTTATTTTCATTAGGGCATGCTGGATTCATGGCAGTAGGTGCTTATGCCAGTGCATTATTGACAATGACTCCTGCCCAAAAAGAAGCAAACTTTTTTGTTAAGCCCATAGTTCCATTTCTTGCGAATATTGAAATGAGTTTTCTACCTGCTATGATAATAGGTGGACTTGTTGCAGCTGTTGTCGGATCAATATTGGCGGCACCGATACTTAGGTTGAAAGATGATTATTTGGCTATTGCAACACTAGGTTTTGGCGAAATTATAAGAGTGATATTCACTAATACCCAATCACTTACAAATGGTGCATTAGGTCTTAAAGGAATAACGAGATTTACAAATGTTCCTTATACATGGGGACTTGCTCTCATAACTGTTATTTTTATGTTTTCATTAAGAAAAAGCAGTTATGGTAAAGCATTTATGGCAATCAGGGAAGATGAAATTGCGGCAGAAGCGATGGGAATAGATTTATTCAAGCATAAATTGTTAGCCTTTACTATCGGATCTTTCTTTGCGGGTGTTGGTGGTGCGTTGCTCGCACATTTAATGGGAACCATCGATCCTCTTATGTTTAGATTTTTAATGACTTTCAATATTTTGCTTATAGTTGTACTTGGGGGTATGGGAAGTATCTCTGGAACAGTTATTTCAGCTATAGTTGTAACAGTTATGATGGAAGCACTCAGATTTTTAGATGGCGCGTTCAATATAGGGTCATTGGTCATACCAAGTGTACCTGGAATGAGAATGGTACTATTCTCATTGATGTTGATGCTTGTAATATTGTTTTATCAACACGGTCTTATGGGTCAAGATGAACTCACACTTGATTCAATAGCAAAAAAAATCAAAAAGCTTAAGAAAAAGGAGGCCTAGTTATGACTATTCTAAGGACAGATTGTATTACGATGAAATTTGGTGGTCTAACAGCAGTTTCCAATTTAAGCATTGATATACCTGTGAATGGAATTGTAGGGCTCATTGGTCCAAATGGCGCCGGTAAAACTACAGTATTCAATATGATCACAGGAGTTTACACACCTACTATTGGAAATATTATATTTGACAGCAACGATATTACAGGAATGAAGCCTCATTTGATTACTAGAAATGGAATAGCGCGTACTTTCCAAAATATAAGATTGTTCAAAGATTTAACAGTACTTGACAATGTTATAATCGCCAATCATTTAAGATTGAAGTCAAATGTTATTTCAGCAGTTCTTAAAACACCGGATTATCAAGCAAAAGAGAAACATATTATAAAAAAATCACTGTTGTTGCTTGAACAAGTCGGATTGATCGAATTTAAGGATGAAAAGGCAAGTGCATTGCCATATGGTAAACAGAGAAAACTGGAAATTGCTCGAGCTTTGGCTACTGAACCGAAATTATTATTGCTAGATGAGCCTGCAGCAGGAATGAATCCCCAAGAATCAATCGAGTTGATGGAATTTGTTAAAGAAATACGTGATAAGTTCGATTTGTCTATATTGATGATAGAACATCATATGCAGGTAATTATGGGTGTCTGTGAAAAAATCTATGTACTTGATTACGGTATGAATATTGCAGAAGGTAATCCAGCGAAGATACAGAATGATCCGAAAGTTATCGAAGCATATTTAGGGGTGGACGAATGATTAAGATAAATGATTTGCATGTTTTTTATGGTGGAATCCATGCTATAAAAGGTATAACTTTAGAAGTTCAAAAGGGACAGATTGTAAGTTTGATCGGGGCGAATGGAGCAGGTAAAAGTACGACATTAAGAGCGATTATGACACTTGAAAAAGCAAAAGAGGGAACTATCTATTACAAAGACAATGATATCACTTTAACTAAAACTAAAAATTTAGTTAAAGACGGCCTTGTATTGGTTCCAGAAGGTCGTAGAGTTTTTACGAATTTGACAGTTGAAGAAAACTTGTATTTAGGAGCATTTACACGTACAGACAAAAATGAAGTTCAAAAGGATTTAGAATGGGTGTACGAGTTGTTTCCTAGATTGGAAGAACGCAGCAAACAGAAGGCTGGAACGATGTCTGGTGGAGAACAGCAAATGTTGGCAGTTGGACGCGCTTTGATGAGTAAACCGGAAGTATTGTTGATGGATGAACCTTCATTGGGTTTAGCACCGTTGATTGTAAAAGATATATTCAATATAATCAAGAAAATAAATTCTTTAGGTGTTACAATTCTTTTGATTGAACAAAATGCAAAGGTAGCATTGGAAATATCAAATTACGGGTATGTAATGGAGACTGGCAAGATTGTATTAGAAGGAAAAGGTAAGGACCTGTTAGAAGATGAAAATGTAAAGAAAGCTTATTTAGGGGCTTAAAATTGAAACTCGGCGGAAGCTGAGTTTTTGTTTGTTTTTATTATTTTTATTTGATTTAATATTAGTAACAAGGGGTGTTTGAACTGGATTTTGCAGAATTTAAAATCAAAGCAAA
>JAYENG010000288.1:0-5992 GCA_034721975.1 Bacillota bacterium | reverse complement strand
CTAAAGTTCAAAACTGGTGTAACACATTGCCTCGTAAAATACTTAATTACCTTACACCAGATGAAGCCTTTGATGATGAACTCTATGAAATATATCAATAATAGGCATACATATTTTTATAGTTGAAAATTAGTTCAATTTGTTATTGCAATTTAAGTCGGATAAAAAAAGAGAAATTTGATGAGAAAAATAAATACGATTTGGACTTTTCAAAGACCAAATCGTATTTATTTTTGTAGAAACGATATTTTTAGAAATAATGGGTATATACAAGTTAGGATTACATAATTATACATTTTAATATCTATATAAGAGTGTAGAAAAGTAATTTGTCGTGTTGGTTGGATTTATTTGATGAGAAGGTGTTTTTATGAATATTAAAAACAATAAAGGTGCTGCGCTTGTGATGGTTATAATCATGTTTTCCGTTTTGATAATCTTTGGAACGGTTCTTGTAAAAACAAATTTCGCAGAAGGAATGATTGCAATTAGGCAAGAACATGAGACAAAAGCACGGTATGCTGCTGAGTCTGCAGCGAGTTCGGTTGCCATATTGCTGACAGACACAGAATACTATGATGAACCTCTCCATATGGCTATTAGAAGCCTGAAATTGAATTATGGTGATGGTATCGATAATGATGTGATTAGAACTGAGGCACCTGCAGGGTTTCCTGTCAATGGGCATGATGTAGAATTAGAGATTTTGCTATTCAAAAAAACAAATGGTTATTTCAATGTGATTATCGAAGCAACTGCATCAAAAGGGAACATCAGCGCTAGCAGGACTGTAGTGCTTTCTTTGGGCGATGGTTTTTTCGATAGTGTAGTCCATGCCGGAAATGCGTTGAATCTTGATGGAATGGGAGATATTGATGGAGATATAACATATAACGAGGAGATCGATGCATTGGACCTAGGCGATTATAATCCTGAGGAGTATAACATAGAATTCAGTGAACCTATGTTTCCATCAGATGCTCCAGAGTTTGTGGATAACGGTGAAATCAAGATACAAAATGGAGGAGATGCAGACTTTGAAATGTTTGATAAACCTGATGATTTCTCGCTTTATGAGTTAGAAACATTGAAGATTAAGGCTATTAATGTTCCGCATCCAGTCCGTTTTAATATTGACCAAGACAAAAAAATTATTATTGATGAATTGCTGGAGATTCTTTCGATGGATTTGGTTTTTTCTGACGAAGACGAAGACGAAGGAGTGCTGTTTTTTTTCATTAGATCAGGTGCTGTTGCGAAATTCAAGAAAAGCGATGATAGCCTTGAAGATAGCGATGCTAAGCATTTGATTATTTTTGGTGCTGCTGGATCAAGAATTGAAATTAATGCTTCCGATGGATTTGCCGGGTATATATATGCTCCAAGCGGTACTGTTACTATCAAGACAGGAGGAGCCGGATTTTATGGAGCGTTGGTGGCAGGAGAATTCAATTATATCTATGATCCTAATGCAGATGGTGAAATTAATCAAGATGATTATAATGATCAAGATGGAGCCAATGCAGATATGACTTTTGTTCCGTTTGATCCAGAATTTGACTGGGAATCATATATAACTGATCCTGCATCGGTATGGGGAACGGAGATTCTAGGTAGATTTAAATTTGAACATTGGGAGTGATTGTATGAACAGAGGGATGACGTTGGTTGAAGTTATTATCGCAATGGCTCTGCTATCGATAATTACACTGATTATGTTCATGGTAGTTGGAACATCAGTCATAGGAATTTTTAATTTTGGTAACGATACGAAAGAACTTTTTTCAGATATCAAAATAATGGAAGAGGTAATTTCAGTCAGGAATTTGTCCGACAGTAACGTTGATGTGATTTTTCAGAGTGTGGACTTTGATTTTAACATTCCAGCGACAGGCAGCAACATCAATGTCACTATCTCAGGTAGCCATATTCAGGTGAAAGATAGTGATGTGATGTATTTTCTTGCGGATGACTAAAGGTGATGTTTATGGATAGAAAAGGCTTTTCTTTAATTGAAATAATTATTGTCATTGCTATTTTGGGTATAATCAGTCTTCTATTATCTGGGATTGTTTCATATACTCTGAAGAGTTATGATACAGGTATTCATCAGCAAAATGAACAATTTAATGTAAGGCTGGTAGCGGATCAACTTTCAGAATATGCAAAATCAGTTTCGCACATAGGTCTGTATGATAATCTTGCTGCTGCTGAAGCTGCTGCTGGTGGTTATGTTACTACTAAAATTTTTTATCTGAATGGAAATGAAATATTAATAAAATTTTCTAATTCAGGAACTGAGCACGTGCTATCGACTGATGAATTTATTTCCAACCTTAAATTTGGTGTGGAACAAAATGGAGATATATACTACCTTTTGTTTGAAATCACAAGTGATGAAAATTATGCGGTTGCAGGTAAATTCGAGCTTCTCAATATTGATGACGATAGCGAAATGTTGGCAGGGGTTGTAACTGAGAAACCTGTATTGCTTATGATATATGACTATGAAGAATGACTACTAGACCGCCGGTGCTGGGCATGTAGTTTATACCTTAGCCGAAATCTTCTTGACCTAAACAGAATCTTCGATTTTTTTGGCTATTTGTCAAATAGTGTTGGTGGAGCATAAACAGAGTTCTTAGCATCAAGTGATATGATGGTTAGAAATCGTTATCCAGGGACTCTAGAATTCATATCTTCAACTTATAGAGGGTGGAATTATAGAATTCTTAGTCATCGGATAAAAACAAATAAAACGACTTTGAAAATTAAGGTTGATATGGCAGTTTAGAAAGTAAAATTTCTAAGCTGTTTTTATTTTTGCAATGTTCAAATTGATAAGAATTCTATTTCTGAAATGATAGAAACTTCTATAACCAAAAGCAATTTTTTTGATTGTCTTCCCATAGATGAAATGTCGAATGAAACGAATCTATATCTAAATAACTAAAATCTAGAATATTGATGGTGATAACCTTCTATAATATTGATGAACATACCGCATTTAGTTATCGCTTTTACGTCCGATTTCCTGTTTTTTTATAGATTATCTCTTCGATCTGTTGATTTTCTTCTAAAACCTAGAGATCGATTAATTTTTGTCTATCGGATGAATTTAAAATCGCATTGAGCAAACTGATTAGTAAATCTTTGTTTTCATTGCTGCCGAATATTTTCTTGAAAACGAAATCATTAAGCGGATTGAATCTCTTCATTTAGTCGTATACATTCTTTCTCAACATGCATATTCTTTGGAACGGGATCCATAATGAAAACAGTCATATTTTCGGTTGGGCTAGCTTTGATAAAATTTAATTTCAATGTACTACCTCCAGACATATCTATATTGTTAATGTTAACATAAATAAGTATATAAATTGCATTGGTATTTTTGGTATAATAATTTTATGGGGATGATGATGTGATTAGAGATAAACTAAGAGAAATAGATAGATATATGGTTAGAGAGTGGGTTGTCAGATGGGTGATGTTCTTGGTAATCATAGCTATTCCACTGGCTATAAGAATAAGAATAAACGAAATAACAGGGTCAGTTGCTATGCTCTATGGTGGATTCTTTAATCAGGCGGATATCTTTCATAAATTCAAATCTGAATTGTTACATATGGCTGGAAGCGTAGCAGTTATCGTAATGATATTCAATTATAAAAGATTTATACGAATGGGGAAAAGTTATACAGCGAAATTAATCTTTCTTTTTATGTTTTTTATTATTGCGTCGACAATAGCATCTCAGTATTTCGATGTTGCATTATTTGGCGTTATTGAAAGATTTGAAGGAGCTTTTTCATATATGAGCTATCTGATGTTATTCTTTTTTGCGTTTTTTCTTATCGATAAAGAACAACACGACTGGGTGTATGCTTTTGTATTTATAAGTGCATTAGTGATGGCGATAGTTGGATTATCACAGTATTTTAAGCATGATATATTTGCGACTACGTGGTTTCAATATTTAATAACTCCATCAGAATTTAAGTCTATAGGCGGACAAATGAGTATCAATTCATCTTTAAATACAGTTTACGGTACTTTATACAATCCTAATTATATGGGATCATATTATGCATTGATAATACCGATGCTTGTATCTGGGATATTGTATTTTAAAAATTATCTAGTAAAGATAGGGTTTGTAAGTTTGGTACTTGTTTCATTATTATTGTTGTTGGCATCGCATTCTTCAGCTGGAATTGTAGGAATACTTGGGGTGATAGGAGTATTTTTACTGATAATGATATCGAAACTAAATAAAAAAATTATAATTGGAATACTTGGTTTTGTACTGATGTTTTCAGCTATTACCTGGGGAGAAATGCAGAGGTTTACAAGCGACATCATCAGATCGTTTATTGCCAAGGAAAACATTGTAGTTGAGAATTTGCAAATTATTGATGATGAATTGTTTGTCACTATGAACGAACTGGGAAAAGATTTTAGTGTAAAATATGATGATCTGCATTATAAAGTGAAACTTTATAATGCAGATCATCAATTAATGAAACTTGATAAGGTGGAAAATACAGGTGAATATTATCCTCTGAATGAAGAGTATCAATTTATCACAATCAACTCAAATTTAGCTGGAATGACTTTAAGTTTTTATCCTTTGAGAGAAGTTGAAATTGAAAATGGAATGAAAGAAATGCAGATTAGAGATATAGTAAAAGAAAGACCGATTGATAAAGAAGTTGTCGATGAGAACGAAGTGTTGATTCATTTGGCTGATGTCAAACTTGCAAAGACAAACCGCAGAGTAATAAGCGTTAAATCAGATGGTAATCTGACGATGTATACTTTTGGTCAGAATTATAGAGAAAGTCTAGTGCCGGCAGATTCATTGTTCTTTGAAGGCTATGAACATGCCGGGAGTGGAAGAGGATATATTTGGTCAAGGTCGATTCCGCTTATCGAAGATTATTTAGTTATTGGAGCTGGTCCTGATGTATATGCATATATTTTTCCTCAAGAAGATTTAATTGGAAAGATGAATTATATGAGCAATGCATATGGACTTGTAGATAAACCGCATAATACATATCTGCAGATTGCAATCAATACAGGATTTGCATCATTAATAGTTTTTTTATCAGCTTTAGGGTTATTTCTCGTCACAAGCATCAAATTTATTAAAGGCAGAGACAATATGCTTTTAGCTGGTATTTTCTATAGTGTTATTGCATTTGCATTAACCAGTTTTTTCAACGATAGCGTTGTTTCCATAGCCCCGATATTTTGGCTTTTTTTAGGATTTGGTGCGAATTTGTTAATAAATGATAGAAACTTATAAAGATATTTTTTAGGTGGTGCCGGGAAGTGCGTCAAGATAAGGGCGTAATTTATAGTAGGTGTGATTCTTACCAAGGAAGGTTTAGCAAACTATTTGTAGCGAGTGTTGACCATCATCAGGTAACTTATGATGGTAAGTGTACACAGTTAGGTAGTAGTCTGTAAGCGAAAGTTGAAGGGATTGAACCTCGAAATACCAAATTGGGAAGGCCGACGTGTTTGTCTGTGCGGAAGGCAATGTTGATTTGTTCTCTAAGCGAGAATAAATCAATTCCCTGGGGTCAGATGATTTTAGCATTTGGAAATATTGTTTTGATTAATGACATGTAAGGCGAGTACATGCTGATGACAACGGTTCTAACGGCTTTTGAATAAGCCATTAAGTGCTTTGATAAGATGCTTTAATCTGCGATCCTCCACTATATTTATAACCTCTCCTGTAGTAGCCTCTAAAAAGATGGACGACATAGCACCGGACACTTCTTTAACTGATTTAAACTCATTGAAGCACAGATGCCTTGGCAGAGAGTTTCTTTTAGGATTATGGTAATCATAAAAAACTATCTATGGTTCTACTGACTGTGCAGTGTGAGACATGGTAACGTTTTGCAATATCTTTTTCAAATCTTTTATCTCTAGCCATAAGAGCGATGCTGAGCTTTGTATTTTGGGAAATAAA